>QHWK01000127.1 GCA_003223775.1 Acidobacteriota bacterium | reverse complement strand
GGGTCGCCGAGGGGCGCGAGCTCACGACCGACGCGCCGCAAATCCAGAAGAAGACTTACAAAGCGAAGACGGCCGACATGTCGCTGCGCGCGTTCCTGGCCGAAGTACAGGCGGCGGTTGCCGGCAAGAAAGCGGCGCTCGTCGACGTCCGCAGCCCCGACGAGTTCACAGGCAAGATCCTCGCGCCTCCGGGGCTGCCCGAAACGTGCCAGCGCGGCGGCCACATCCCCGGCGCGAAGAGCATTCCGTGGGGCAAGAACTGCAACGACGACGGGACGTTCAAGAGCTTCGACGATCTGAAGGCGATGTACGCCGCGCAGGGCGTCACCGGCGATCAGCCAGTGATCGCGTACTGCCGCATCGGGGAGCGTTCGAGCCTCACGTGGTTCGTGCTGAAGCACCTGCTCGGCTTCGAGAAGGTGAAGAACTACGACGGCTCCTGGACCGAATGGGGCAACCTGGTCGGCGCCGCCGTCGAGAAGCCGTAGTGAAGCCGGAAGATCATTCGCGTCGGCAGCAGGAGCTCGCCGGGTGGCAGGTCACGATCGAGACCTACAAGCTCGGCGAGGTCTACCACTGCACGATTGCGAACGTCGATCCCGGAGCGCGGTTCGCGCGCGCCGACGGCGCCACCAAGGAAGAGGCCGAGTCGCGCGCGATTGAGAAGGCGACGAAGTATCTGGCGCAGACGCGGAGGTTCCCCACCGTCTGATGCCGGCCGTCACGCCCGCGCTCGCCGCGATCATTTTCTCCGCAGGCGCCGTGTCGGGAACGCTCGGCGCCCTGCTCGGCCTCGGCGGCGGCGTGTTCCTCGTTCCCTTCCTCAATCTCGTCCTCGGCTTTCCGTTCGGCGTCGCCGCCGCGATCAGCCTGACGACGGTGATCGCGACGTCGAGCACGGTGTCGGCGGGGCGCGCCGGCCGTCAGCTGATCAACATGCGGCTCGGCATGCTGCTCGAAGTGGCGACGGCCGGCGGCAGCTTCCTCGGCGGCATCACGGCGCACCTGATCGCGCAGTCGCTGCTCCAGCGGCTGTTCGGGATCGTCGCGGCGGTGGTCGCGATGATCATGCTCACGCGCCTGCGCCGCCGGAACGTCATTCTCGATCCGGCCGCCGATCCCGGCGTCCTCGGCGGCCGCTACTACGAGGACGAGAGCGCCACGACGGTGACCTACCGCGTGAGGCGGCTGCCGGTGGCGATCGGCGCGTCGTTCCTCGCCGGCAATGTGTCGTCGCTGCTCGGCATCGGCGGCGGCATCGTCAAGGTGCCGATTCTGAACGCCTGGTGCGGCATCCCGCTGCGCGCGGCCGCGGCGACGAGCGCGTTCATGATCGGCGTCACGGCGACGGCCGGCGGTGTGATCTACTACGGACGCGGGCAGCTCGAGCCGACGCTCGCGGCCGCCGCGGTGCTCGGCGTGCAGATCGGGTCGTGGGGCGGGATGCGCTTCGGCGCCACGGCGTCGGCGAAGTGGCTGAAGGCGCTGATGGCCGTCGTGCTCTTCGTCGTCTCGGCGATGATGTTCGCGCGGGGCGGACGATGACGCGCGGCGAGCGCCACGCGGGCGCGCTGCGGCTCGAGCGCATGATCGGCCGCGTGCTGCGCGCCGGCGTGACGACGAGCTCCGTGTGCCTCGCGTCCGGTCTGCTCTGGACGATGGCTGAAGGGACGTCCGCGCCGGCGCGGCTCCTGCTCCAGACTGGGATCGTGGTCCTCCTCGCCACGCCCGTCGCGCGCGTCGTCGTGTCGGTCGCCGAATACGTCGTCGAGCGCGACTGGGGCTTCGCGACACTGACCGCGATCGTGCTTCTGGAACTGCTCGCGAGCGCGCTCGCCGCGCTGGTCTTCAACAGGCGTCTGTAGCGGCGACGATCGCCCTACACAATGCGGTACGCGTGAGGTTGCGGACGGAGCGGCCGGTCGAACCAGAGCGGACGCCGCAGGCCGCCGGGGCCGGGCGCGGGGCGCGTCATGGCGATCCACTCCTTGTAGATCTCATGGCTCTTCGCCGTGTCGACGACGATGTCGCCGTAGCGATCGCCGTCGGCGGCCTTCTCGAGCGTGACGCGCTGATGCCAGCAGTGCATTCCGCTCACCGGATCGGGCTGCACCGGGAAGGTGAGATTCTGATGGACGCCGACGTCGGTCCACCAGATGCGCGCGCTGTCGGGATCGCCGCTCGCGAACGGCTGCGCGCCGTGCACCTGCGACACCTTGTAGCGCGTGCCGTCTCGATCGATCGAGACGAGCGCGGACGCGGTGCGGCTGCCCATCTCCTCGTGCAGCCGCCAGCGGCCGAGATGATGCGACATCCCGAGCACGCCGGGACGGATGCCTTCGGTGACCCACGCGCGCGTGACGAAGTGCCCGATCCGCGTGCGCACCTTCACCAGATCGCCCGTCGCGATGCCGAGGCGCCGCGCGTCGGCCGTGGCAATCCACAACGGGTTGTCGTGCGAGATCTCGTAGAGCCACTTCGCGGGCGACCGCGTGTGGACGAGCGTCGGCAGACGGAAGTTCGGCAGCAGATCGAACTCGCCCTTGTCGGTGCGTAGATCGCGCCAGTGGACGTGGCCCGGCACGTAGCGCGGCACCGCGTGCTCGGCCCAGCCCCAGTCGACGAGCGTCTTCGCGTAGAACTCGAGCCGGCGCGACGGCGTCGCGAAGCCGACGCGCGCCACGCCGTCGATCAGGACGCCGATCGGCACGCCGTCCTGCAGCACGACGTCGTTGTCGGCGTCGACCGACGCGGTCGACAGCGCGTCCGGATCGAGCAGCTGCTCGTACGGCGCGTACACGCGATCCTTCACGGTGAAGACGCCGTACTTCCGCATGTAGCCGAGCGGCGTCAGCTGCTCGCGCGCCGCCGCCTCGGGCAGGCCGGGCACGGAGTGCTCGAACATCCACCCGTAGTACTCGTCCATCGTCACCGGCTCGCCGGGACGGTACGGCGACTCGAAATGCTGGCGGATGCCGAGCGATCCGTCGGGATCGATGCGCCACGAGAGCGTCGCCCAGAACTCGCTTTCCTCCCACACCTCGCCGGGATTCGCCTCGTAGGTGAGGTTCACCGTGTCGCCGCGCTTCTCGCGCGCGACGCGCAGCACCGGCTGCCGGAAGCCGATCCACTGCGCCGCGTGCGTCTCCTGGCTCATCGTGTCGTGGCGCTCGGTGCCGAGGCCCATCGGCAGGATGTAGTCGGCGAACCAGGCGGTCTCGCTCCACGTCGGCGTCAGCGCGATGTGCAGGCCGATCGCCTCGCGATCGGTCAGCATCTCGATCCACGAGAAGCCGTCCGGGTTGGTCCACACCGGGTTGTAGACGCGCGTGAAATAGACGTCGATCCGGCCGCGCTTCTCCTTGAGGAAGTGCGGCAGCAGGTAGCTCATCTCGAAGAACGCGAGCGGGTACTCGCGCGGGAAGAGGAGCTCGTTCCAGTAGCCGGGCTGCGGCGGCGAGGTCGGATGCTTCGGCACGAACTTGTTCGACAGATGCAGGCCGACGCCGCCCTCGGTGCCGACCGAGCCGGTCATGACGACGAGCAGATAGAGGCAGCGCGTGATCTGCCAGCCCCACAGGTTGCCGGCGGCGGCCGACCGCCAGTTGTGCGTGCTGAAGGTTCCGCGCGCGCGGCCGACGGCGCGCGCCGCCTCGACGATCTGCGCGGCGTCCACGCCCGTCTCCGCCGCCGCGAATTCCGGCGTGAACGCCGAGTACAGCTCTTTCAGCGCGGCGATGAAGTTGTCGAAGGTGACGCCGAGATCGGGCCGCCCCGCGCGGAGGTAGCCGCGCCAGTCGACCCACCTGCGCATGAACGCGCGATCGTAGAGATCTTCCTGCAGCAGCACGTTCACCATCGCGAGCAGCAGCGCGCCTTCGGTGCCCGAGTACGCGGGCAGCCAGAGATCGGCTTTCGCCGACGTGTTCGACAGCCGCGGATCGATCACGATGAGCGTGGCGCCCTTCGCCTGGCCCTCGATGATCCGCTGCGCGTGCGGGTTGAAGTAGTGCCCCGTCTCCAGGTGCGACGAGAGCAGCAGGATCGTCTGCGCGTTCGCGTAATCGGGCGATGGGCGATCGTTGCCGCACCAGAGGAAGTGGCCGAGCCGCGCCGACGACGAGCAGACGTTCGTGTGGCTGTTGTGGCCGTCGACGCCCCACGCCTGCAGCACGCGGTTGGCGTAGCCGTCCTCGCCGGGGCGGCCGACGTGATACATGATTTCGTGGCGGCGGTTCTCGACGATCGCGCTGCGGATGCGCGCGGCGATGTCGTTGAGCGCCTCGTCCCACGACACCTGCTGCCAGCGCCCGCCGCCGCGCTCGCCCTCGCGCTTCAGCGGATACAGAATCCGGTCGGGATCCTCGAGCTGATTCGGCGTGACAACGCCCTTCGCGCACGTGCGCCCGCGGCTGCCGGGATGCGCCGGGTTGCCCTCGATCTTGCGGACGGTGAGGCGCTCCTTGTCGACGTAGGCGAGGATGCCGCACGCCGCCTCGCAGTTGAAACAGACGCTCGGAATGATCCAGTAGTGGCGCTGATCTTTCCTCGGCCAGCTCGTCGACTCGTAGTCGACGTAGTCGTCCCACGTCGACGGATCGGGGTGAGATTTGAACCGAGTCATGACAAGGCAGGAAGGCAGGAAGGCAGGGAGGCGGGAAGGAAGGCGGAAAAGCCGCCGCCAAGCATTCGTGCCTTCGTCATTTCCGCCTTCGTCATTCCCGCCTTCGTCATTCCCGCCTTCATCATTCCCGCCTTCCACCCTTGTCTGCCTTGAATTTCTGCCTTCCTGCCTTGCTGCCTTCCTGCCTTGCAAGTGTCAGGATATCGGCACCGACTGCCCGGCTTCGACCCAGATGTATTCCCACGCGAAGCTGCCGGCGAGTGCGAGGACGGCGGCAATCGGCGCGGCGCCGGCAATCGCTAACGCTACAGCGATGGCGGCTGTGCCGACGGCGCCGCCCCAGAAGAGGCGCGCGAACGCGCAGCGCCGAATCGCGGCGACGGCCAGCTCGTGGTGGCGCGTCGGGCTCGCCATCAGCAGGTTCTCGACGCCGATGATCGCGAGGTGGAGCACGAGCCCGCCGGCGAGCGCCGCGGCGAGCACCGATACGAACGCTGGATCCGCATGAACGCTCGGCACGAGCGACGCGAGCAGCAGCGCGGCGGCGCCTTCGACGATGGCCTGCGCCAGCAGATCGACGGCTGACTGCGGCCCCTGCCACATGTCGCGCGCGAGCCCCTGCGCGAAGAGAAACGCGGTGTAGCACGTCGTGAGAATCGAACAGATCGCGAGCGGCCACAGGAGCAGCTGCAGCACGATCGCGGCGCCGAAGACGGCGGCGGCGAGCCACAGCGCGGTGAGCGCGCCCTGCGCGGCGAGGAACCAGGCGCCCCACACCATCCAGGATCGCCAGTTCGGCCGCACGAGGATGTAGTAGAAGCGCTCCGGCCGCTCGAGATCGACGATGAGCACGATCGTCGTCGCGAGGAGGAAGACCAACGAGATGGCCGGACCGACGATGTCGGTGAGCGGCGAGCGATGGCCGCGCACGAGCGGCAGCAGCAGGCTCACGAGCATCGTGCCGGTCGCGATGCCTTTCGTGAGCAGGTAGATGGCCATGTCGACGCCCCACGCCTTCTCGTGCGGCGTGTCGTAGTCGACGCGCGCCTCGCCCGGATGCAGCGGATCGGGCGCCGGCGCCGCCAGCGGGCGCAGGAGCACCTGGCCTTCCTTGTACATGAACGGGCGCGCCGCCGCTTCAGGCTGAATCGCGCTCTCCTCGGCGCCGATGTAGAACACCTTCGGGAGCGTGCCCTTCTCCGGTCGGCGAACCGTCACCGCCTCCGCGCGCGCGATGCGCGCGACCTCGCTTGCCGGATCGTCGAGATCGCCGAAGATGCGGCACTCGGTGGGGCAGACGATGACGCACGCCGGCAGCAGCTGGTTCTCGACGCGGTTCGCGCAGAAATTGCACTTCTCGGCGGTGTGCGTGTTGGGATCGATGAACAGCTGATCGTACGGGCACGCGACCATGCACGCGCGGCACCCGATGCACGCGTCGCCGTGCAGGTCGACGATCCCGTCCTTGCGCTTCACCAGCGCGTTGGTCGGGCAGATGCGCACGCACGGCGCTTCGTCGCACTGATTGCAGAGGACCGGGAAGAAAAAGCGGCGGACGGCGGGGAACGTCCCTTTCTCGACCGTCTTCACCCAGCAGCGGTTGACGCCGACAGGGATCTCGTGCTCGGCCTTGCACGCAATCGTGCACGCGTGGCAGCCGATGCATTTTCGGAGATCGATGGCGAACCCATAGTTGGGCATGCGAAACCGCGAATATATCAAATCAGGGGAGTGACGACGATTGACGCGAGAGCACGCCGAGCTCGCAGAATCATCTTGCAAATGGTTCTGCGGGTTCTGCGAGTTCTGCGTTGTACGTCGTCCGTTACACCCCGCGGGCGAAACTCCTCAGCGCCGCGTCGCGGGTGGCGGCGCTGACGAGCGGAAACGTGCCGAGCACGTACTCGAACTCATCGACCGTGAGCTGATAGAGCGCGGCCACGCGCGCGTTGAGGCGCGCATGCGCCTCTTCGTTCGATCCACGCGACAGGAGACGCGCGAGCGCGGCGATCTCGTCGTAGGCCGACGGCGACGTCTCCGCGGTCGGGATCGGCAGCTGCTCGATGGTCGCCGTCGTCACGTGCGTCGTCACGCGCAGGCGGACGAGATAGTTGACGACGAAGCTGTTGAAGAGCCCGCACAGGAAGTGCTGCGCCTTCGGCGGCAGCGGCGTCCGCAGGCAGAAGACGGTGTGCGTCGACACGCAGCCGGCGGGCAGCACGGCGGCAATCAGCGTCAGGCGATTGGTCGCGCTCGCGACGTCTCGATACGCGAGCCGTAAACGCTGATGCCGGTCGGATCCGAGCAGCCGGCGCGCATCGGCGGCGCCGACGCTGCGTCCGACGGCGTCGAGCGACACGCGAAACGGCTCGAGATGTTTGCCGTCGACGACCGGCAGCCCCGCGCGGCCGGCTCGAAACGCGGGGCGATCGTCGCTCGCGTTCAGCTCGCGCCCGAAGCGCGCGGACCAGCCGCGCTCGCCGCCGAGCGGCGGGTACAGCGCGGCCGCCCGTTCGACGATCGCGATGTCGTCCGCCGTTCGCAGATACGGGATCGCGAGCGATCGACCCGAGATCCGCTCGAGGAGCGCCGGCGTCACGTGAACGGGAAACGCCGATGCGCCGGCCGCGCCGGAGGTCGCCGTCAGCAGCAGGAACCGCACGCTGCGGTGGATCGGGAAGACGCCGCGATGGTTGTCCATGCCGACGATCGCGTCGACATCGCACCGCGAGAGGAGCAGGCGGCGCAGCGCCGCGCTGCCGTGATCGGTCGCGAGCCCCGATGGGAGCACGAGCCCGAAGCGGCCGCCGGGGCGCGTCAGCGCGACCGCGCGCTCGAGGAACACCTGATAGCGGTTCGCATGCCCGTCCGACTGCGCGGTGTACACGCCGGCGTCGCGCGTGAAGCGGACGACCGGCGCGTCTGCCGCGCGCGCGCGCGACCGCGCGTCGGAGCCGCCGGCGTCGGCCCGCATCATGTCCCACGGCGGATTGCCGATCACGGCGTCGAATCCCGCGCGCGGACGGCGGCGGCCGTCGGCGTCGAAGAACGCCTCCGGAAACTCGAGCTCCCAGTGAAACAGACGCCGCGCCTCGCCAAGCGCGAGCGCGCGATCGAGAAACCGCGCGGCCACGGGTGCCGGCAGATCGCCGCGGCCGGTGAGCGCCGCGTCGGACAGCGATCCGAACGCCGACGCCGGCGGCGCGGCGTCGCCTGCGAGCCAGGCGGCGCACCAGAGATGCGCCACCTGCTTCCACCGCGACAGCGCCGCATCGCGAGAGGTCAACGCGGAATACGCGCGCTCCTTCGCGCGCACCTGCTCGATGGTGTCGTTCGGCAGCGACTCGAGTGAGAAGCGCACCGGCAGCGTGCTGCGCATCGCGTCCGCAATCGCTTCGTCCTCGAACAGCGGAAGGCCGTCCGCCGTACGCGCGGCGCGCCGCACGATCGGCGGCCGCCGGAGCTGCGCGAGCCAGGCGCCGAGCAGGCTGTCGCCGGCCTGCAGGCGGTGATCGAGGAAGCTCAACGGACGATCGGCGGCGAGCGTCGCGAGCCAGAGCGACAAGCGCGCGAGCTGCACCGCCATCGGGTTGAGATCGACGCCGTACAGGCAGCGTTCGGCGATCGTGCGTCGAATGGCCGCGCGTTCCGGCTCGCCGATGTCGCTCGCGAGACAGCCGCCCGCCTCGACGAGCGCCGCCTCGTACGCAGCCGCGAGATATCGGCACGCGGCCACCAGGAAGGCGCCGCTGCCCATCGCCGGATCGACGATGCGGAGGCGCAGGATGTCCTCCGGCGGCAGGCCGCGGACGAGCGGCCCGAGCGTCCGACGGACGACGAAGTCGGCGATCGGCTGCGGCGTGTAGAACGTGCCCGTCGACTTCCTGATTCCGGATCCCGCCTGCAGCGCGACGCCGTCGCCCTCGACGACGGGCGTGTAGTCGAGCAGCGTTTCGTAGACGGCGCCGAGTTGCTCGACGCCGAGATCGCGGTACGCGATCCGCTCGCGCCCGCCGCGCGACGGCGCGGGCCGCGTCGACAGCGCGACGATGGCGCGGCGCGCGGCGTCGTCGTCGAGATCGCGGCGATCGGCGAGCGGCGTCCGCGCGGGCGCGAACAGCCGTCCGTTGAACGGCGTCACGCGCAGCTCGCCGGCGCGGCAGCCGGTATGCGCGATCCGCGCCACCGCGCGCAGCGCGTCCCAGAGGCCGGCGGCGCGCGGCGATCGCTCCGCATCGTCGCGCACCGACTCGATGCTGTAGCTCTCGCGATAGATCGGGTGCCAGAGCGGGACGAGCGCGCGCGCCTCCGCGAACAGCAGAAACAGGATGCGATAGACGATCGTCAGCGCCTGCTCGAACGCCTCGTCGACCGCGATCGCGCGATCGCGCCCGCGAGATCGCCGGCCCGCCAGCGCGCGAAGGATTTCGGTCGACGCCGTCAGCACGCCGTCGCGCAGCGAACGGCAGACGCCCGCCGCATGACGATCCGACGCGGCGACGAGCGCGTCCAGCGAGCGTGGATCCGCGGCGCGCGCGCCAAGCGCCGACGCGTGGCACGTGCGCCAGAGCGCGGCGAATGTGCGAGGCTGATCGTCCGCGAGATCGAGATCGAAGTCGAGCGAGCGGCGGGCGTACACGCGCGTCGCGTCCACGATTCGCAGCCGCATGCCGTCGGCGAGAAGACACCAGCCGGCGCCTCGCCGCTGCGCTTCGATCACCGCGATGCGCCACAGCGGATCGAACGCTTCGCCCCAGACGGTGGCGATCAGCGCGACCGGCCGCTGCCCGCCGTCGAGCGTCGCCGTCGTCAGGCGATCGGCGGACTCGATCCTGGATGGCCGGGCGAAGCCAAGGACCGCCGCGAGCGGCGCGGCCACACGCTCCATCACCGCGCGCGCCGGCGACGCCGGGCCCAGATCGCCGGCGGCGATCCTCGCGCGCTGGAACTCCCGCCGCGCGCGTTCGACGCTCTCGTCCGCCGCGGGGATCTCCGCCTCGAGAAACGCCGCCGATACGAGCCGACCGTCCATGCCCGGCAACATCGGACTAGGCCGTGAGGACGAGGAGGAGCGCCGACCGCGCGGGCCTGATGTCGGCGGCTGCCGCCGCGGCGGCGACGCGGGCGTTCGCCGCGTCTTCTCTTGCGGCGCCGGCCGTCACGGCGATCCGGCGCGCACGTTCGGCTCGCCCATCGAACAGACCGGGCTGAAATCGGCCGTCGTCGGGGCGATGCGGTGCGCACGCGGCCACCTCTCGCGCGCGGACGAGGCGCGCTTCGGCAAACGCGCGCGCGGCAGCCACGATCCGATCCGTCTTCTCTTGCAGGAGGTCCGCGATCGGCGTCGGCGGACAGCGTTCTATGCGTGCGACCGCGTCCTTCGCACGCGTGCGACGCGATGTTCGCGGCGACTCCTCGTCGGCGAGCTCCACGACGGCCGCGACGATGGCCGCTGCCGCAACGGCGCCGCACGAATCTTCAGCAGCAACCTGCCAGATCATCACCGCGCGGCCGCGCAGCGCGGATCGACGGCCCGCGCGCACGCTCGCAATCCACGGCCGGCGGACGCTGAGCCATTCGCGCGCCGCCTCGTCGCCGCTGCGCAGAATCGAACGCGCGGCGGCGATGCGTTCCGCTTCGGCAACGGCCGCCGCGCGGAGATCAATCGTGCGCATCTCCATCGTCGTCTCCGGACGAAATCTCGGCCGCGATGGCCAGCTCGACGTCGTCGCCGAGCGGGCTTTGCATGCCGATGTCTGCGGCTGCGGCGGCGATCCGCGCGCGCAGCCGATCGAGCACGACGGCTTCGCCGCCGTCGGCGCAGACCAGGTGAAACGCATGGACCGTCCGCCGCTGGCCGATGCGATCGACGCGGCCGATCCGCTGCTCGAGACGGCCCGGATTCCACGGAAGCTCGAGGTTTACCACCAGGCGGCAGCCGTCGTGGAGGTTGAGGCCTTCGGCGGCCGCATCGGTCGCCAGCAGGACCGCGTGCGGCGTCGCGGCGAAGCCGGCGAGCGCGGCCGCTCGTTCCTCGCGGCCGAGGCCGCCGTGCAGGACGAACACAGGCCGCGCGATCGAACGTCGGACGTGCGCGAGCGTGTCGCGATACTCCGTGAAGACGATCGCGCGCTCGAGGGTGCGGCGCAGAAGTGTGGCGAGACGGCGAAGCTTCGTCTCCGATCGCGATGCCGCCCCCGCCGCGGCGCCGAGCGTCGAGAGCAGGCGCCGTTCGCGCTCGGCATCGCCGAGGCGCAGCGCCGCCGGCCAGAGCGGCGGCTGATCCGCGGCAGTGAGCTCCCCGGCGGGATCCGCGAGCGGCAGCAGCAGCTGTTCCCCGCCGTCGTCGGCACCGGCGGACGACAGCGCGTCCAGGCGCCGGTCGACCGACTGCGCGAGCGACCAGGCGCTCGACAGCATCCGCTTGTGCAGCACGCCGAGCGCGAGCAGCGTGTCGGCGCGAGCGCCGCGCCTCTGCTCGGCGCGGACCGCGGCGGCGTACTCCGACAGGTGCGCGTGCATCCGCCGCTCGGCGGCATTCGAGCGCACGCGCACGACGTGGACGCGCCGCGCTGACGCGAGACCGACGTCCGCGCGAGTTCGCCTGAACACGACGAGCGGCTCGTCGCCGGCGGCTCCGAGCGCGCACAGCGACCGGAACAGATCGCGATCGCCGGCGTG
>QHWK01000126.1 GCA_003223775.1 Acidobacteriota bacterium | reverse complement strand
GCGTCGCCGCCGACGTCGATGCGCGCCACCTCGGCGTCGGTCCTGATCTCGACGCCCGCCGCGCGCGCGGCCGCCGCCAGCGCGTCGGCGATCGCGCCTTCGCCGCCCTGCGCGAACCAGCCGGTTGCGAGCGGATGGCCTTCGCCCGCGCCGAGCAGCAGCAGCAGCGCCGCGCTGCCGGCCGACCGCGGGCCGAGAAACGATCCGAGCACGCCGCCCGCGGCGACCGCGGCGCCGAGCGGCTCGCTCTCGAACCACTCCGCGACGAGATCGGCAACCGCCATCGGCATCCAGCGCACGAGGCGGTACGCGTCGGCCTTTCCGAGGGCGCGAAAGCGGCGTCCCGTCTTCAGGAGCTCGATCAGATCGCCGCCTGACGGATCGTCGATCGACGGCGGCGCCGCGTCGACGAGCGCCCCGAGGACGCCCGCGATCTTCCCGAAGCTGCGCAGGAAACGCGCGTACCGGTCCGAGTCCCTGGCCGAGAAGGCGCGGATCTCGACGGCCGCGCGCGCCGCGTCGCGCCACAGGACGAGCGCGGCGCCGTCTTTGGTCGGCGCGTAGACGTCGGCGGCCGGCCTCGAGATCGTCAGGCCGTGGCGCTCGAGCGCGAGCGCCCGGACGATCGCCGGGCTGAGCGCCGCCGCGTGCGCGAGCGTCGTGCACCGGAATCCCGGCGCGATCTCGCTCGTCCGTGCGCAGCCGCCGACCCGGTCGGTGCGCTCGACGACGAGCGTCCTGCGCCCCGCCTTGGCGACGAGCGCCGCCGCCACCAGCCCGTTCACGCCGCCGCCGACGACGATGACGTCGTGCCTCGTCACGCGGCGGAACCACGAAGACACGAAGAAACACGAAGAACACGAAGATCTCTTTGTACAAAACAAAAGAGCATCAGAATCTTCGTTTCTCTTCGTGCCTTCGTGGTTCCGTCTCTCATGCAGTGCGCCCCAGGATGCGCAGCGCGGCGTTGCGGCCGGGAGCGCCCATGATGCCGCCGCCGGGATGCGTCGCCGATCCGCACATCCACAGGTTGCGGATCGGCGTCTGATACTGCGCCCATCCGGGAATCGGTCGCGCGAAGAACAGCTGCTCGAGCGTCAACTCGCCCTGGAAGATGTTGCCCTCGGTGAGGCCGAACTCGCGCTCGAGGTCGAGCGGCGTCACCACCTGGCGGTGCAGGATGATGTCGCGGATGTTCGGCGCGTACTCCGCCAGCGTGTCGATCACCGCGTCGCCGAACGCCTCGCGCTGCTCGTCCCACGTCCCCGACGCGAGCTTGTACGGCGCGTACTGCACGAAGCACGAGAGGATGTGCTTGCCGGGCGGCGCGACCGACGGATCGGTCAGCGTCGGAATCACCATGTCGATGTAGGGCCGCCGCGAGAACTCGCCGTACTTCGCCTGATCGTAGGCGCGCTCCATGTAGTCCACGCTCGGCGAGATCGACAGCGCGCCGCGCAGGTGCGGGCCGTCGCCCGGCAGCGCCGTGAAATTCGGCAGCGCGTCGAGCGCGAGGTTCACCTTGCCCGACGATCCGCGGAACTTGTAGCGGCGCACGTCCTCGACGAAGTCGTCCGGCAGCTCCGACGGATCCATGAAGCGCAGGAACGTGAGGTTCGGGTCGACGCTCGAGAGCACCATGTCGGCGCGGAGCTCGTCGCCGCTCGCGAGCACCACGCCGTACGCGCGGCCGCGGCGGACGTCGATGCGCGCCACCGGCGCCTCGGTGCGGATCTCGACGCC
The DNA here is from genome assembly GCA_003223775.1 of Acidobacteriota bacterium. Taxonomy (GTDB): domain Bacteria; phylum Acidobacteriota; class Vicinamibacteria; order Vicinamibacterales; family CAVVIG01; genus QHWK01. The sequence continues at coordinate 8,969 of QHWK01000126.1, read as the reverse complement.
CGCCTCGCGCGCCGCCGACGCGATCGCCGCACGCCGAGAAACGTCCCGATGATCCCCGACGCCGCCATCGTCGCCTTGAGCACGTCGGTCTCGAACCACTGGTCGAGGAAGTCGACCGTGCTCATCGTCATCAGCTGGACCTGGTTGTAGCGGTCCTCGTCGGCGAGGCCGCGGAAGCGGCGGCCGAGGAAGAGGAGCTTCATCAGCTCGCGCGGATCGAGCGACAGCGGATCCGGCGGCGTCATGTTCAGGATCGGCTTGACGAAGCGCGCCATCTCGATCATCGCCGTGCCGTACTCGTCGTACGCCTCGGCGTCGAGCTTCGAGTGCCGCGCGATCTCGCGGCGCGTCTTCGCGTGATCGTTCACGCGCCACAGGTAGTCGCCGTTCGGCATCGGCGTGAAGGTGCCGTCGAGCGGCAGGATCTCGAGGCCGTGCCGCGGCAGATCGAGATCGCGGATGATCTCCGGCCGCAGCAGCGAGACGACGTACGAGCAGACCGAGAATCTGAAGCCGGGAAAGACTTCCTCGGTGACGGCGGCGCCGCCGAGGACGTGCCGCCGCTCGAGGACGAGCACCTTTCGTCCCGCCCGAGCGAGATACGCCGCGGCGGTGAGCCCGTTGTGGCCGCCGCCGATCACGATCGCGTCGTATTTCATCGCTGATTACGCCGATCCGCGTACTCCGCGGATTTGTACACCATCCCGCCTTTCATCACGAACACGACGCGCTCGAGCGCGGTGATGTCCCGCAGCGGATCGCCGGGCACCGCGATCAGATCGGCGAACTTCCCCGCCTCGAGGGTCCCGATGCGGTCGCTCCAGCCCATGATCTCCGCCGCCGTTTTCGTGGCGGACAGAATGGCGGCCATCGGCGACTGCCCGAGGCGGACGCGGTAGCCGAACTCGCGCGCGTTCTGCCCGTGGGGCACGACGGCGGCGTCGGTCGCGAAGCCGATCGGCAGCCCGGCCTTCAGCACGAGCTGGAACGACTTGTCCTTGATCTGCGCGATCTCCTTCGAGCGCGCCTTCTCCGAGTCGGGCACCGTCGGATCGCCCGAGATCGATTCGCTCGTGTAGAGCGTCGGCACGAAGTACGCGTGATGCGTGCGCAGCAGCTCGACCGCCTCGTCGTCCATCATGCTGCCGTGATCCACCGTGCGCACGCCGGCGCGGATGCCGGCTTTGATACCCTCGTTGCCGTGCAGGTGCGCCGCGACGTGTCTGCCCCACCGCGCCGCTTCCTCCACCGCGACGTGCATCTCCTGCTCGGTGTACTGCTGCGATCCGGGCGGCGCGCCCTTCGACAGCACGGCGCCGGTGCCGAGGATCTTGATGAAGTCGGCGCCCTGCTTCAGGTTCGTGCGCACCGCCTTGCGGATTTCGTCCGGTCCGTCCGCGAGGTTGCGCACGATCGGCACGTCCACGAAGATCGAGAACTGCCGCGCGTCGCCGGCGCCGCCGGTCGGCGAGACGTAGTTGCCCGCCGCCATGAGCCGCGGCCCGGGCACGACGCCGGCGTCGATCGCCTTGCGCAGGTCGATGTCGGTGTACGGCCACGTCGGGCCCATGTCGCGGCAGCTCGTGAAGCCGGCCATCAGCGTGACGAGCGCGTTGTGCGCGCCGTGCAGCGCCGCCTCGCCGGGCGTTGTCTTCAGCAGCTCGTCCTCCCAGTGCACGCCGGTGCTCGTCAGATGCGTGTGGAGATCGACGAGCCCGGGCAGGATCGTCGCGTCGCCGAGATCGATCACGCGCGCGCCGGCGGGCACGGTGCCGCCGACCGCCGCGATGCGATCGCCTCGGATCGTCACGAGGCCCGGCGTCGCAATCGCGTCGCTCGTGGCCGTGATCATCCGCGCGGCGCGGACCACTAAAATCGGCGGCGCCGCCGTCTGCGCGAGGCACGTGCACGCAATGACCGCGATGATGAAACGTTTCATGATGGCCCCTCTGCGCGTCCTTCGCGTCTCCGCGGCCTTTGCCCCCTCTGCGTTCTCGGGCCCTTACTATAATCGCGGCATGCCGATCGGCACGGCCGTCCACGCGCGCACCTTCGCGCTGGCCGAGAGCCTGAACTACCGCGAGTGGTCCGGCTTTTACGCCGTCAGCGCGTACGAGACGCACCACGAGCACGAATACAACGCGATCCGGAACGCGTCGGCGTTGATCGACGTCTCGCCGCTGTTCAAGTACATGGTCCACGGCCGCGACGCCGTAAGGCTCGTCGACCGCGTGATCACGCGCGACGCGGCGAAGCTCGCGGTCGGCCAGGTCTACTACACGCCGTGGTGCGACGAGCGCGGCAAGGTGATCGACGACGGCACGGTGACGCGGGTGGAAGAGGACGTGTTCCGCTGGACCGCGGCGGATCCGAGCCTGCGATGGCTCACGCAGAACGCCGTCGGCCTCGACGTCGCGATCGACGACGTCTCGGAGCAGATCGCCGCGCTCGCGCTCCAGGGTCCGACCTCCGGACGTCTGCTCCGGGCGGTCGCGAACGCCGACATCAACGGGCTGAAGTATTTCCGCATGACGACCGGCTCGATCGGCGGCGTGACGGTCGACATCTCGCGCACCGGCTACACCGGCGATCTCGGCTACGAGATCTGGATGCCGTGGGATCGCGCCGTCGGCGTGTGGGACGCGCTGATGGCGGGCGGCCGTCCCTTCGACATCCGCCCCGTCGGCATGCTCGCGCTCGACGTCGCGCGCGTCGAGGCCGGCCTCCTGCTCATCGACGTCGACTTCCACAGCAGCAAGAAAGCGCTGATCGAGTCGCAGAAGTACACGCCGTACGAGATGGGGCTCGGACGGCTGGTGCAGCTCGACGGCGCGCCGTTCGTCGGCCGCGCGGCGCTCGCCGACGAGCAGCGCCGCGGCTCCGCGCGGCGGATCGTCGGCCTCGAGATCAACTGGCCGGCGGTGGAAAGGCTCTACGACGCGCTGGGCCTCGCGCCGCAGATTCCCGCGGCGGCGTCGCGCGCCGCGGTGCCGGTGTACGACGTCCTGCGCGGCGGCAGGCAGGTCGGGCGTGCGACGACGACCACGTGGTCGCCGGTCCTGAAGAAGCTGATCGCGCTCGCGACGATCGAGGCGCCGTACTGCGCCGAGGGGACGCCGCTCGATTTCGAGATCACCGTCGAAGCCGTCCGCCACCGCGTGCCGGCCGTCGTCGTCAGGACGCCGTTCTTCAATCCGCCGCGCAAGGTGAAACCTGTCATGGCTGATGGCTGATGGCTGATGGCTTTTTTCACGAGGCCATCGACCATAGCCATCAGCCATCAGCCATCAGCCATGACGGAGCCCCACCACGATGAGCTCGAGGCGTTGATGTGCGAGTATCTCGCCGGCCGCATCGAGGCGTTCGACGGTTTGTACGCGGCGCTCGGCACGCGGCTTCGTGCGTACCTGCTCTCGCTCTGCCGCGACAGCTCGGTCGCCGACGATCTGCTGCAGGAGACCTTTCTGCAGATGCATCGATCCCGGAGAACCTACCAGCCGGGCCGGCCGGTCGCGCCGTGGGTGTTCGCGATCGCGCGCCACGTGTTCCTGATGCATCGGCGCGGCAGCGCGCGGCGCGTACGCTTCCTCGAGCGCGTCGCCGCGGCGGTGGGCGCCGACGACATGATGCGCGACGATCGGCGGGCGCTGGCCGACGTCGACGCCGTGCGCCGCGCGCTTCGCGCCGTGCCCGCGGACCAGCGGCGCGCGCTCGTCCTGCACCACGTCGAAGGGTGGAGCTTCGCCGAGATCGCCGATCGCCTCGGGATCCGATTGAACGCCGCGAAGACGCGCGCGTTTCGCGGGATGCGCAGGATGCGGGAGCAGCTGAAATGAGCGCGCCGAACGCGCTGCGCGATCTCGTCGCGCGCGATCTCGCGCCGGCGCGGCCGCTCGCGCCGCCCGCCGTGCGGGCGCTCGCGCTCGTGCCGATCGCCGCGGCCATCGTCGCGTCGGTGCCGGCGCTGTACGAGCTCAGGCCCGACCTGCCGTCCATCGGCGCGCTGCGCGCCTTCGGCTTCTCGATCGCGCAGGCGATCGCCGGCGTCGCAATCGTCGCGGCGGCGCTGAGGGAATCGGTGCCCGGCCGCCAGTGGCCTCTCGCGCAGGTCATCGCGCTCGTCGCGGGCGGGCTGCTGATGCCGCTTCTGCTGCCAGGCCTCGCCGCGCAGGCGTTCGACGTCGCGCCGCCGCCGGCGGGCGCCGTCCCCGTCGGCGTCGCCTGTTTCCGGACGTCGGCGCTCGCCGCGCTGCCGGCGCTCGCCGCGTCCGCGCTGCTCTCCGCGCGCGCGTTTCCGCTGCGGCCGGCCGTCGCCGGGGCGCTCTACGGTCTCGGCGCCGGCTTGATCGCGGATGCGGGGCTTCGGCTCTGGTGTGAATTCTCGGCGCCGGCGCATGTGCTCGCCGCGCACCTTGGTGCGGTGATCCTGTCGATGGCGCTGGGCGTGGCCGCCGCGCTCGTTTCACGACAACGGTAGCGCAGCCCTTCAGGGCTGCCCGCCGGCCGTTACGCCTCTTTCATGAACGGATAGCGATAATCCTTCGGCGGCGCGAAGTTCTCCTTGATCGTCCGCGCGCTGACCCATCTCACGAGATTCAGCTTCGATCCCGCCTTGTCGTTCGTGCCCGACGCGCGCGCACCGCCGAACGGCTGCTGGCCGACGACGGCGCCGGTCGGCTTGTCGTTGACGTAGAAGTTGCCGGCCGCGTGCCGCAACGCCGACGCCGCCTCGACGATCGCGCGGCGATCCTGCGCGAACACGGCGCCCGTGAGCGCGTACGGCGACGTCGTGTCCACCACCTCCAGCGTCTCGCTCCACCGCGCATCGTCGTAGACGTACGCGGTGACGAGGGGCCCGAAGATCTCCTCGCACAGCAGGCGATACGCCGGCTCGGTGGTCTCGACGAGCGTCGGACTGACGAAGTACCCCTTGCCGCCGTCCACCTTGCCGCCCGCGACGATCGTCGCGCTGCCGCGCGCGTGCTCGATGTAGCCGCTGATCTTGTCGAACGCGCGCTTGTCGATGACCGCGCCCATGAAGTTTCTGAAGTCGCGCACGTCGCCCATCCGGATCTCGTCGATCATCGCGACCATGCGATCGCGGACCTCCTTCCAGAGGGATCGAGGAACGTAGACGCGGCTCACGGCCGAGCATTTCTGCCCCTGGAACTCGAAGCCGCCGCGGACGATCGCGACCGCTAGCGCCTCGGCGTCGGCCGACGGATGCGCGAGGACGAAATCCTTCCCGCCCGTCTCGCCGACGATGCGCGGGTACGAGCGGTAGGTGGACATCGACGCGCCGATCGTCTTCCACATGTCGTTGAAGACTTCGGTGCTCCCCGTGAAGTGGACGCCGCCGAGGTCTCGATGCGAGAGAAGCGTCTTCGAGATCAGGCTCGCGTCGCCGGCGACGAAATTGATCACGCCGGGCGGCATGCCGGCGGCTTCGTACAGCTTCATCAAGTAGTACGCCGAGTACATCGCGCTCGACGCGGGCTTCCAGACGACCGCGTTGCCCATCAGCGCCGGCGCCGTCGGCAGGTTCGCGGCGATCGACGTGAAGTTGAACGGCGTGACCGCGTAGACGAAGCCCTCGAGGCCGCGGTACTCCAGCTGATTCCACATCGTGTGGTCGCTGAACGGCTGCTCCTCGAGGAGCTCCTGCGCGTAGTGCGCGTTGAAGCGCCAGAAGTCGATGATCTCGCACGCCGAATCGATCTCGGCCTGGAACACCGTCTTCGACTGGCCGAGCATCGTCGCCGCGTTGATCGTGTCGCGCCACGTCGTGGTGAGGAGCTCCGCCGCCTTCAGCAGCACCGACGCGCGATCCTCGAACGACCACGCGGCCCACTCCTTCTGCGCTTTCTGCGCCGCCTCGATCGCCTGCAGGACGTGCTTCTCGCCCGCCTTGTGGTACTCGCCGAGGACGTGCGTGTGATCGTGCGGCATCACGGCGCGGCCGCATTCGCCGGTCTTGATTTCCTTGCCGCCGATGATGAGCGGCATGACGATCTTCTCGCCGGCCATCGCGTCGAGCTTCGCCTTGAGCGACGCGCGCTCCGGCGTGCCCGGTGCGTACGAGCGGATCGGTTCGTTGACGGGCGGCGGCACGCGCCGGCGCCCATTGAAGACGGCAGGTGACATAACGTTTCAGTATACCGTCATGGCTGATGGCTGGATGGCTGATGGCTATGGTTGATGGCTGATGGGCCATCCACCATTGCCATCAGCCATCAGCCATCAGCCATCAGCCATCAGCCATCAGCCATCAGCCATCAGCCATCAGCCATGACGGGCGCCGCTCACTCCCCGGCGGAGCGGCGCACAATGTGGTCGAAGCTCCAGAGCAGCGCCTCGCGCTCGGAGTACGGCCCCGGCTGATACACGCGCGAGCTGATGCCGGCCTGCGACTGCTCGGAGATCCACCAGTCCTCGCGGTTCGTGCGATCCCAGAATTCCACGGCGTCGTCGATGTGCGCGTCGGGCTTCGCGAGCTCGTCGGGATGGAAATGCCATTCGCACACGATCTCGCTGCGGTCGTGCGCGCGCGGCCACAGCGTGTGCGTCATGACGTAGTCGGGGTGCAGGCTGAGCAGGAAGTTCGGATAGATCGCGTAGTACTCGACGCGCTCGCGCTGCGCCGCGTCGAGGCCCGGCAGCACGTCGCGCCGGCGCCGGCCGTCGACGCTCATCGTCTCGACGCCGTCGCGGAAGCCCATCGCGCCGCCGCAGTAGCACGCCGTGGGCGCCGCGTTGTCGGCGCCGAGATAGTGGTGCAGCTTGTGAAGCGCCGGATGGAGATTCGGGCAGTGGAGGCACTCGTTGTAGTTCTGGACGATCAGCTTCCAGTTCGCTTTCACGTCGTAGACGATGCGGCGGCCGAGGCGCAGCTCGCCCATGCGCCAGGCGGCGAAGCGCTCGGGGAGATCGCCGAGCTGGTCGCGCAGGCCTGGCTGGTCGGGCGGGCCTGGCAGGGCGCGGAGGAACACAAAGATATTCCCATCCCACACGTCGCAGCCGGCGCGGTGCAGCGGGTACTCCTCTTTGCAGAAGCCGGGCGGCATGTGCGGCGCCGCCACGAGTCGGCCGTGGAGATCGTAGGTCCACGCGTGGTACGGGCACTGGATGCGATCGACGAAGTGGCCCTCCGCCGCGTCGCACAACCGTGTGCCGCGGTGGCGGCACGGCGCGGCCCGCGCAGATCCAGCGATTGAAGAAAAAGCGCTCGAGCTCCGCGCGATAGAACTCCGGGTCGGCGTAGAAGCGGCGCGGCAGCGTTGTGTGCATGCAGGTCGCGTCCGAAGCGTTCATGATACAACCGCGCCACGATGGCGACGCTGAAGCGCGCGCTCGGCCGCTGGGACCTCACGGCGATCGGCGTGAATTCGGTGATCGGCGGCGCGATCTTCCTGTGGCCCGCGCAAGTAGCCGCGCAGATCGGCGCGTGGAGCCCGCTGGGCTTCATCACCATCGGCCTCCTGTCGTTGTCCGTCGCGCTCTGCTTCGCCGAGGTGAGCAGCCGCTTCGACGCGACCGGCGGACCGTACCTCTACACCCGCGCGGCGTTCGGCGATTTCGTCGGCTTCGAGGTCGGGTGGATGCTGTGGTTCGCGCGCGCGGCAAGCCAGGCGAGCATCATGGCGGCCATGGCCGTGGCGCTCGGCTACTATTTCCCGGCGGTCACGGCCGGGTGGCCGCGCGCGCTGTTTCTCTCCGTGCTCACGATCGTGCTCGCCGGCATCAACGCCAGCGGCGTTCGGCAGGGCGCGATCGTCGTCAACGGGCTGACGATCGCCAAGCTCGCGCCCCTTGCGGTGTTCGTCGTGATGGGCCTTGCCTTCATCGAGCCGCACCGGCTGACCACGCTGCCCTCGATCACGATCCAGCAGGCCCTGACCGCGGGGCTGCTGCTCATCTTCGTCTACGGCGGCTACGAAGTGGTGCCGGTGCCGGCCGGCGAGGCGCTCGATCCGCGGCGCGACGTGCCGTTCGCGATGATCGCCACGATCGTGTCGGTCGTGATCGTCATGACGCTCGTCCAGGTGGTCGCGCAGGGCGTCCTGCCGAACGTCGCCGACCACGCGACGCCGATCGCCGACGCGGCGGCGGCGTTTCTCGGCGCCGGTGGGGCGCTGCTGATCGGCATCGGGTCCGTCGTGTCGATGGCCGGGACCAACATGGGACACGTGCTGAGCGGCTCGCGCATCATCTTCGCGCTCGCCGAGCGCGGCCAGCTGCCGGCGGCGCTCGCGCGGATTCATCCGCTGTTTCGAACGCCGGTGAATGCCATCACGTTCACGTCAGCCGTCGCGTTGGCGCTTGCCGTATCCGGCTCGTTCGCTGCGATCGCCGTCGTCAGCGTGCTGGCGCGGCTCGTCGTGTACGGCGGATCGGCGGCGGCGACGCTGCGGCTGCGATCGCATGCGTCCGGTGCGCCGGAGGCGAAGCCGGCGACATTCGTCGCGCCGCTCGGGCCGACCGCGCCCATCGTCGCGATGTGCGTGTGCGCCGCGCTCGCCGCGGGCGCCACGCGGGACCAACTGATCGGCGGCGCCGCGGCCCTGATGATCGGCGCGCTCTTCTTCGCCGCCGCGCGCCGCAGGAATTAGGAAGTAAGCGCCCAAATTCTTAATTGCGCCTGCGGCGGCAGCGAAGTCATCGCCGCTCGGTATTCCCGCCGCTGACGACGATGCCGATGCGCTCGCCGGCGCGCGGGACGTATGCGCCGGAGTGGAGCGCCGCGAACGCCGCGGCGCCGCCGGGCTCGACGACGAGCCGCAGCGCGTCCCACATCGTCTGCTGCGCGGCGCGGATGGCGTCGTCGGTGACCAGCACGACGCGGTCGACCCACTCGCGCGCGATCGGGAACATCAGCTCGCCGACGCGGCGGGGCGCGAGCGAGTCGGCGGCGATGCTGCCGGCGGGCGCGTCCACCGGCCGCCCGGCGCGCATCGCGTCGTGGAGTGTCG
>QHWK01000125.1:1611-8707 GCA_003223775.1 Acidobacteriota bacterium | reverse complement strand
AAGACGTCGAGCGAATCGAGACGCGCCGGCGCGTCGGTCATGCCGTCATGCGATCACTGGTCGCAGCACAGGTTTCGCCGCGACGGCAGGACGACGCGGAACGCCGACGGGCGCGAGAACACTTCGTTTCTGCGCGCGAACCCGGCGAGGAACCAGTCCATCACGTGCATCTGCGTCGAGTACTTCTTGAGCGCCGCGCGCTTGGTCCGCACTTCCGCCGGCGTCAACGCGAACCGCAGCCACCCCGACGCGCCGCCGCGCAGAGCGGGCGGCTCGAGACGCGGGCCGTCCTCTTCGAACGGCCACGCGTAGAAGTGGACGATGTAGTTGAGCACGTCGACCGTGTAGTCGGGATGCACGCGGCGGACGTCGGTCAGCGCGTCGCCGAGGAAGAACCACGCCGCGCAGTGATCGGCGTGCTGATCTTCCTTCCGCGGCGCGAGGATCATCGTCGGGCGGAAGTCGCCGATGATGCGCGCGATCTCCTGCGTGAGATCCTCGCCGCGGTACTCCGTGTCCGGCACGATCATCTCCGACTTCGGCGGCCGATCGAGCCGCGTGTACGGCGAGCGGAACGCCGTGCGGCGCTCCGACCAATAGGTCCGCGTCAGCTTGCAGAGCCCGCCGTCGGGGAAGCTGAGGAACGTATGCGACGCGCGATCGAGGCCGAGCGCCGCCAGCGCGTCGCGCGCCTCGCGGCGCCGTTGCCGGCCGTAGCCGCGGTAATCGGATGCGCTCGGCGATTCGACGTGCCCTTCGCTCTGCACCCCCTCGGGGTAGCCGTCGCCGTCGGTGAGATAGACGACGTTCACGTGCCCGCCGCTTTCGTGCACGCGCTGCATCAAGCCGCCTGCCGCGAGCGTCTCGTCGTCGGGGTGCGGTGCAATGACGAGCAGTCGAGTTTCCGGCGGCACCTCCAGCGTAGGCGGGGGCGTATGCGCCGGCTGTCGACGCGCGCGGGCGCTGGCGTCCACACCAGGCCACAGAAGTGTGATGGCGGCCACCGTGTACACCGCAAAGACGGCCCGTTTCCTCATCTGACTGACAAGCTGAGCAAGCGGCGTACCCGCGCGTCGAGCGCCGCGGCTGTTTTCGCGGCCTGAACGGTCGGGACGCGATCGGCGCCCTCGACTGCGTCGTAGGCCGTCGCGAGGTCCGCATTCAGCGCGTCGATCTCAGGCGTGCGAGCCGCGGCGTACGTGCGGTTCATCAGGTCGGCGATCTTCGTCGCGAGCGTGAACTGGCGCGCGAGGCCGGCCGCCGTGATCGACGCGCGCGGATCCATCTTCAGCGCCAGCGTCTCGGTGAGCGTCCGGCCGTTCACGGTGAGCCTCACGGTGTAGACGCCCGGTACGGCGAGCACGCCGAGCGGCTCGAGCGGCGTATCGTGCGGGATCGCCGAGATGGGGAAGTCGCGCTGCACGGCGCCGGGCGACGGATAGCGCAGATCCCACACGAACCGGTGCATCCCTTTCGCCGCGAGCAGCGCGCGCGGCGGCCGCGCCCAGTACATCGGCACGTTGAACGCTTTCTCGTCATACGGCGGCGGCGCGTCGGCGCTGGAATAGCGCCGCACGGACGCGCCGGCGCGCGTCAGGATCTCGAGCGTCACGGGCCCGCTCGCGTCGGCCGGCAGCCAGTAATCGATCGCCGCGCCGTCGGGAGGATTCTGCGCCGCGGGCACTTCAGGCGGCAGCGGCGTGTCGGTGTTCTGGCTGCGCCGGAGGCGATAGGCGACGGAAGGTTTGAACAAGATCGGCGACCCCGACAGAGTCGCCCTACGGTCGTCGCCGAGCCGCGCGATCTGGCGCAGCGGCGCGATGTCGTCGAGGATCCAGAAGCCGCGCCCGTGCGTCGCGACGGCGAGATCGTCGCCGTGGACGATGAGGTCGCGCACGGATGTGCGCGGCAGGTTCAGCGTCATCGGCTGCCACATCCCTCCGTCGTCGAACGACAGGTAGACCTCGTGCTCGCTCCCGGCGTAGAGAAGGCCGCGCACGACGGGATCTTCGCGCACGACGTTGATCGGACCATTGCCGTCGAGCCCCCGCGTGATCGGCGCCCATGTTCTGCCGCCGTCGTGCGTGCGCAGGATCTGGGGCCCGAGATCGTCGACCCGAAACCGCGAGACCGAGACGTACGCGGTGTTCGCGTCGAAATGGGAGGCGTCGATCTGCGTCACCTTGTCCCACGCGTACAGGACGACGCCGGGCGACGTCTTCACGTCGGGCGTGACGTTCTTCCAGTGCGCGCCGCCGTCGCGCGTCAGCGAGAGCACGCCGTCGTCGGAGCCGGTCCAGACGACGTTGCGATCGATTGGCGAGGGCGCAATCGAATAGATCACGCCGAGGTGCTCGCTCTTCTTCGCTTCGTCCTGGTAGATGCCGAGCGACGGAGGGACGACGGTCTGGCCGCGCGTCAGATCGCCGCTGACGATTCGCCAGCTGCGGCCGCCGTCGATCGTCTTGAACAGCCGCTGCGACGCGAAGTACAGCGCGCGAGGGTCGGCGGCGGAGAAGACGAGCGGCGCCGTGCGGTTGAACCGATCCGATCCGTCGCGCACGACGACCGGGCCGACCTGCTGCACGTCGCCGGTGCGCTCGTCGAAGCGCGTGACCTTGCCGCCGAAGACGATCCCCGGATGAAGCGGGTCGGGCGCGGCGTAGCCGTACTCCTCGAGCCCGACCGGGTGCCAGTCGCGAAACGTGATCGCGCCGTAGTCGCTGCGCGACGCGACGCCGGCGGACCCGCTCTCCTGCTGGCCACCGTACAGCCAGTACGGGAAGCGGTTGTCGGCCGCGACGTGGAACATCTGCGCCGTCGGCTGGTTGTACCACGAGCTCCACGTCTCGCCGCCGTTGACCGTGATCGTCGCGCCCTGATCGGCGGCGATGAGGATGATGCGCGGATCGCGCGGGTTGATCCAGATGGTGTGATAGTCGTCGCCGCCCGGCGCGCCCTTGATCGCCGTGAACGTGCGTCCGCCGTCGGTCGATCGATACGTCGACGTATTCGCGGCGTAGACGATGTCGGCGTTCGACGGATCGACGCGCACGTTCGCGAAATCGTCGCCGCGTCCCCACACGCGCGCGTCGCCGTTCATCATCGCCCAGCTCGCGCCGGCGTCGTCGGAGCGATAGAGCGCGGAGCGACGCGACGTCACCCACGCGTAGATGCGGCGCGGATTGCCCGGCGCGGCGCCGATCCCGATGCGGCTGAGGCCGTCGGAAGTCGTCGGCAGACCTTGCGTCAACGGCTGCCAGGTGTCGCCGCCGTCGGTCGACTTGAAGAGGCCGCTCGTCGCGCCTACGTACGCGTTGTTGTATTCCCACGGCCCCTGCCGCGCGGCCCACAGCGCGGCGTAGATCGTCCGCGCGTTCGACGGATCGAACGCGACGTCGATAGCGCCCGTGTTCTCGTCCTTGTAGAGGACGCGCTGCACCGTGCGTCCGCCGTCGGTGGAGCGGTAGACGCCGCGCTCCGGGTTCGGGCCGTAGGGATGCCCGAGCGCCGCGACGAAGATGCGGTTCGGATCGTTCGGATCGACGATGACGGCGGCGATCTGCCGCGCGTCGCCCACGCCGTGGAAGTGCTGCCAGGTGCGGCCCGCGTCGTTCGATCGGAAGAGGCCTTCGCCGACGGAGAGATCCGGCCGCTGCAGCCCTTCGCCGCTCGCGACGTAGACGACGTTCGGGTCCGACGGCGCGACGGCGACGGCGCCGATCGACTGCGTCGGCTGCTCGTCGAAGATCGCCGTCCAGGTCTGACCGTAGTCCGTAGTCTTCCAGACGCCGCCGTTGTTCGCGCCGACGTAGAACACGTTCGGCTGCTGGGCCACGCCTGCGGCGCCGACGGTCCGTCCGCCGCGAAACGGCCCGACGTGGCGCCAGCGCAGCGCCGCGAGGAGCGGGGACTCCACCGGCTGCGCGCGCAGCGAGACGACGGCGGCGGCGGCGACGATGACGACGACGATGTTCTTCACCCGTCGATTAAACTCGCAACGCCGGTGTCGAGGCTAGGGCCTGGCCCGGCTAGCCCCCGGCCCCTTGCCCCGGCGGCGGCCCTGAAAGGGTCGCCCTACATGTCGCGCCGTGCTATCGTTCTCGCCCAGAGGAGGCTCGATGAGGAAGGCGTTAGACGTGGCCGCACTCGCGCTCGTCGCGTGCGGGCTCATCGCCGGCCCGGCCGCCGCCCAGGCTCCCAGCGCGGAGCTCAAGGTCGGCGATCCCGCGCCGGATTTCACGGTTCCGGCAACCGACGGCAAGACCTACACGCTGAGCAAGGATCTGCGTGGGAAATGGGTCGTGCTGGCGTGGTTCCCGAAAGCGTTCACCGCCGGTTGAACGGCCGAATGCAACTCGCTCCGTGAGAGCGGGGGATTGATTCGGAAGTTCGACGTCCAGTACTTCATGATCAGCGTCGACACGCTCGCCGACAACAAGGCGTTCGCCGAGAAAGAGCACGCGGACTTCCCGATGCTCGCGAACCCCGACAAGAAAGTCGCGATGGCGTACGGCGTGATTGCGCCCGACGCGCCGCCCGAACGCCAGTTCGCGCGACGCTGGACCTTCTACATCGATCCCACCGGCAAGATCGCCGCGATCGACAGAGCGGTGAAGCCGGCGACCTCCGGCCAGGACATCGTCTCGAAGCTCGAGGAGCTGAAAGTCCCGACGAAATAAAAGAGTGCGGGCGCGCGCCTAGAAACAGTGCGCGCCCGCGATCTCGTCGCGCTTCTTCTTGAACGCGGCCACCCAGTCGGCGATCGATCCGCCGACCTCGCCGTCGGTCCCCGGCTTTTCGCCGAGCCGCGCCCCCGCAAAGAGACCCTGCAGCTGGCGATCGGAGAGCTGCGCGAGCAGCCCCGCGAGGAATTTCCGTCCGGCCTCGGAGATGATCGGGTTCGTCAGCGTGCCGGTCTGCGACGGCGGCATGTTGCCGATGCAGTGCTGCGCGTCCTTCCAGACCGGCGTGCGCGACCAGCCTTGCAGGTTGACGCTGCTCACCGTCGCGCGGTTCATGAGCGACGCCGTGCCGAAGGTGAGCCCGACATCGTGCACCATCATGAACGTCGACGCGCACTTGTCGAGGTGCTTCGCGTCCTCGTCCAGGCACAGCAGCTTCTGCTGATCGGCCTTGTTGTCGCTGTGCTGCAGGAGGACGGCGACGAGCTTCAGCGCGTCGCGGTGCGCGACCGGCGCGCCGCCGGCGCGCTCGTCGATCAGATCGAGCTCGTTCCACGACCACCCGGGGCCGACGCTCGGCGCTTCCATCTCCCGGCCTTTCATCTTGCGTTCGATCGCCGCGTAGTCGAATCGCGTCTCGCCGGTGGCCGCCGTCTTCGGATCGGCCAGCGAGATCCGGCGCGGACATCCGCGGCAGATCACGTGCACCGGATACAGGAGGTCGGCGCCGAAGCCGAGCGCCCACAGCAGGCGCGTCGCCGCGACGCCGGCGAAGATCTCGTTGTTGTCGCGCCCGTAGCGCACCTTCACGTGATCCTCGCCGTCGATCGCGCAGCCGAATTTCGGCGTGGCGCCGGCAAACGTTTCCTCGGCGTAGTCGCACGTGACCGTCGCGTTCGGCGCGAACCCGCCCTTGCCACGCGGCCCCGCCTTCAGGTCGAGCGTGCGGATGTTCGTCGGCTCCCAGAGCTTGGCGTGCTTGATCGCGGCGAGGCGTTCGGATGCGGTGATGGTATGGCGGTCGTCGCGCGCGCCGAGGCCCACGCTCCAGCAGCCGAGGGCGAGGACGGCGGCGATCGGGATCGCGGCGATCGGCGTTCGCACCACGAACGTCGCGGTGCAAGAACGGGTCCACGGCGTGTCACGCCGCACACGCCGTGTGTCGGCTGACACGGGTTACGCCGCTATTACATCAATAAAATCAATAATTTACAGGTGGCTCTGCGGTTGCTGTCCTCGTCCGCGACACCAGGAGGACGACATGACGACGCGGATGACCACTTGGATCCTGGCGATGACGACGGCGGCGGCGTTCGTGGGGCGAACGGCGGCGGCCGACGAGACGCGCGCGGCGGAGGGCACGGCCCCGGCGACGCGCCGCATCGTCGTGAGCATCCCCGACCGCAAGCTCGCGCTCGTCGAGAACGACGCGGTCGTCACCATCTATCCGATCGCCGTCGGCGCGCCGGTCTCGCCGAGTCCGGTCGGCACGTTCAGCGTCGTCACCCGCGTCGCGAACCCCACCTACTACAAGCCCGGCAAGGTCGTCGGCCCGGGCGCTACCAATCCAATCGGCACGCGGTGGATCGGCCTGAGCGCGAAAGGCTACGGCATCCACGGCACCGACAACCCGGGATCGATCGGCCACGCGAAGTCGCACGGGTGCATCCGCCTTCGCAATCACGACGTCGAGCAATTGTTCGCGCGCGTGCGGACGGGCGACGTCGTCGAGCTTCACGCCGAGCGCACGCCGGAGATCGAGCGTCTGTTCACCGAGTCGCGCTGAGCGCGCGACGCCGTTCGCGCAAAGGAGATCGTCATGTTGCTGCTGAAGTATCTGCTGCTCGCCGCGGGAATCGGACTTTTCGGCGCGGCCGCGTCGGTCATCGTCTTCGACGTCGTCAGCGCGGTGCGCGCGTCGCAGCCGGTCGTCGTCCGGTGGCGCGCGGCGTCGCGGCTGGCGCTCGTCGCGTGGGCGCCGCTTGTCGCCGCGCTGGCCATCGTCGTCGTGCCGAGCGGGATGGGCGCCGTGCGCGTGAGCCAGCTGTCGGGCACGCTGTCCGGCACGCTCTATCCGGGCACGCACCTCATCGTGCCGCTCGTGCACCGCGCAGAGCTCTTCAACATTCGCGATCAGATGTTCGCGACCAATCCCGTGGAGAGCGCGACGGACGCGGCGCCGGTGCTGAAGGTGTACAGCAGGGAAGGGCTGCCGGTCGGCCTTGGCATCTCGGTTCGCTATCAGCTGGATCCGCAGCGGCTGCCGTACGTCGAGAGCAACCTGCCGCGGCCCGTCGAGACCGAGATCATGCCGGCCGTCGTCGCGAACGCCTTCCGCCAGACGATCTCGGGCTACCTGGTGCGCGATGTCTTCTCGGCGAAGCGCGAGGAGGTGCGGCGCGCCGCCGCCG
>QHWK01000125.1:0-1445 GCA_003223775.1 Acidobacteriota bacterium | reverse complement strand
AAGGAGAAGCAGATCCAGCAGAGCCGCCTCGAGGCGGAAGCGCGCAAGGAGGCGACGGTGAAGAACGCCGAGGCGGCGGCCGCCGCGAAGGTGATCGACAGCAAGGCGGAGCTCGAGAAGCGCAACCTGCTCTCGCAGGCCGATGCGCAGCGCGTGCGCGTGATGGCGGTCGCCGACGCCGAACGGCTGAAGTCCGAGGCGCAGGTCCTCAAGGAGAGCCCGCTCCTCATCCAGAAGATCGTCGCCGAGCGGCTCTCGGACAAAGTGCAGATCATGATGGTGCCGATGGACGGCAAGTTCTTCTTCACGAACGACGTCCTGAAGACGATGCCGATCGGCGGCCTCGGGACGCCGCAGTTCGAACGGCAC
Organism: Acidobacteriota bacterium; assembly: GCA_003223775.1. GTDB lineage: Bacteria > Acidobacteriota > Vicinamibacteria > Vicinamibacterales > CAVVIG01 > QHWK01. The sequence goes on along the minus strand of QHWK01000125.1, from coordinate 1,076 downwards.
TGACATGAGGGTGCTATCATTCGCGGCCGTGGGCTTCCACGGCCGCGAGTGGTGGACGCGTCCGGCGTCCGCCGCGCTCGCGCTCGCGACGCTTTCGATTCCCGCCTCGCCTTTCGACGTCGCTCAAGGCGACCCTGAGTTCATCGAAGGGGCGGCGCAGCCGTCCGCACCGTTCCTCGATCTCGCGCCGGATTTCGCATCGGCCATCGCTGCCGCCGTCGGACCGAACGCCGCCGCCTCCGTCGCGTTCGCGCCGGAACAGCAGCGGTTGCAGGTGGAAGTCGTGCGGCTGCTCGCCGCGCGCGGCGTCCGCGTCGTCGAGAACGGTGAAGGGGCGCGCGTGAGCGCCGAGTGCTCGACGAACCTGCGCGAGCGCGCGTGCGCCGCGGAGATCCGGCGCGGCGACGATCGCCGCGTCGCGATCACCACGCGCGCGCGCGATCGCGGGCAGAATGCCGACGAGGCGCCGGTCGTCGCGATCGAGCTCCGTCCGATCTACGGGCAGCGGCGTGCGATGCTCGACGTCGCCGACGCCGGCGATCGGCTGCTCGTCCTCACGCCCGAGTCGGTGTCGCTCGTGGCGAACGATGCGGCCGGCGCCCGATCGATCGCGTCGCGTCCGATCGAGACGTCGCGCGTCTGGCCGCGCGACGTGCGCGGGCGGCTGCGCGTCGCGGGCTCGGCCTTCGAGGCGTTCCTGCCCGGCGTCACGTGCCGCGGCACTGTCGCGCCGTTCGCGCTGGCGTGCGCGGACGAGAGCGAGCCGTGGCCGCTCGGCCTCGCCAACAGCGGCATCGCGCCCAGCCGCAACGCGTTCTCGACGCCCGACGGCTTCACGTTCTACGAAGCGGCGGCGCTCGGCGGCGGCCGCTGGCTGGCCGTCGGCGAGCGCGGCGTGCTGACGCTCGTCGACGCGCGCGGCCGCTCCGCGGCGCGCGCGGATGCCGCCGACCATCTGGCAGGATTTCCCGACAGCTGCGCGGGCGATGCGCCGTACGTGGTCGCCGACGCGCGAGCGCCCGATGCGAACGCCGACGCGCTGCGCCTGTTCCGCGTCGAGGGCGCGCATCTCGTCG
>QHWK01000839.1 GCA_003223775.1 Acidobacteriota bacterium | reverse complement strand
CGATTCGAGCGCGGCGCGCCGCCGCCAGGAGCTGACCAGTGAGCGTGCGTGACGCGATGCAGGAGCTCGCCGAGCTCGGCCCGCGCGGCACGCTGTTCCGCGTCGGCTGGGAGCTGCGCGGGCGCACCGGCCTCACGATGACGGTCAAGGGCGCGGCGCCGCCCGAGACCGGCGAGGAGTGGACGCATCGGCTGCAGCTCGAGGATCCGATCGCGCTCGCGCGCGCGTTGCGGCCGCGGATCCCCGCCTACGATCTCGAGCGGCTGCGCACGCGCGCCGACCTCGCCGGCACGGGGCGCATCCGCTGCTTCGGGCGGTGGTTCGCCGACTTCGGCAACCCGATTGAGTGGCACCGCAGCCCGCTGACCGGCGGCATGTGGGACGCGCAGGCGCCGTGGTTCCGGGCGCTCGCCGACGAGCGGCCGGGCGACGTGAAACTCTGCTGGGAGGTGGCGCGCTTCCCGCACGCGTACGAGCTGGCGCGCGCGGCGACGTTCTTTCCCGATCGCGCCGAACGCTACGCGGCGCTGCTGGCGCGGCACATCGAGCACTTCATCGAGTCGAATCCGGTCGGCTTCGGCATTCACTGGGCGTCGGGGCAGGAAGTCGGCTTCCGGCTGCTCGCGTGGGTCTTCGCGCTCGACGTCCTGCTGCTGCGCACGAAGGCGGGCGCGCACGCCGAGCGCGCCGTCGCGGCGGCGCTCGTCGAAGGCGCGCGCCATATCGAGCAGCACCTCGACTACGCGCGCATCGCCGTCTACAACAACCATCTGCTGTCGGAGGCCCTGGCGCTGTTCGCCGTCGGCGTGCTGCAGCAGGACGATCCGGACGCCGCGCGCTGGCGCGATCTCGGACGGCGGATCCTCGACCAGGAGGCGGAGCGGCAGTTCTATCCCGACGGCGGCTACATCCAGCAGTCGCACAACTATCACCGCGTCGCGCTGCAGGACTACCTGTGGGCGTACGCGTTCGCGCGCTCGCTCGGCGACCGGCCGTCGGACGTCTGGCTGCGCGCGCTCGATCGGTCGCTGGACTTCCTCGTCGCGCACCAGAATGACGCTGCAGGCAGTGAGCGTGCTCGTGCGCGGTGAGCGGCTGTACGAGCCAGGGCCGTGGGACGAGCCGACGGCGTGGTTCCTCGGCGTGCGCGCGCTCGACGCGCCGCTGCGCAAGCCCGCGCGCCGCACGGTGTCGTTCGCGGCGACCGGCGCGCACGTCCTGCGCGGCGGCGATCCCGGCAGCTTCGCGACGTTCCGGTGCGGGACGCTGCGCGATCGGTTCTCGCAGATCGACATGCTGCACCTCGACGTGTGGTGGCGCGGGCTCAACGTGCTCGTCGACGCCGGCAGCTTCCAGTACAACGCCGCGCCCGAGTGGCACGAGCACTTCATGCGCACGGCGAGCCACAACACGATCGAGATCGACGGCCTCGATCAGATGAAGCACCATCGGCAGTTCAAGGTGATCTACTGGACGAAGGCCGCGCTGCAGCACTCGAGCGATTCGCCCCGCGCCGCGTTCGCCGAGGGCGAGCATTACGGCTATCGCCGTCATCCGGGCGCGGCGGTGCACCGGCGCTCGGTGATCTTCGTGAAGGACGATCTCTGGATCGTCGTCGATCGCGTCGAGGGAACCGGCGTCCACGCGCTCCGGCTCCAGTGGCTCGGCGGCGTGTTCCCGTGGACCGCCGCCGCGAACGGCATGGACCTGTCCACGCCGAGCGGCCCGTTCACGGTTCGCGTCCTCGACGAGGACGGCAACGCCGCCGCGGCGACGGTTGCCGCGGGCGTCGCCGTCCCGCCGCGCGGCTGGCTGTCGCGCTACTACGGCGAAAAGGTGGCGGTGCCGTCGCTCGTCGTCGAACGCCGGACGGAGCTGCCGGCCACCTTCGTCAGCGTGCTGAGCGGCGCGCCGTACTCGGCGTCGCTCGCGAAGAACCGCTGGACGATCGAGCTCGAGAACGACCGCGTCGTGTTCGACATGGCCGGCGGCCGCATCGATCTCGACTCGGTGAGCATTCGATGAGAATCCTCGTCGTCCACCAGTACTACCTCGGCCCCGGCGAACCGGGCGGCTCGCGCTTCAACGAGCTCGCGCGGATGTGGACGCGAAGCGGCCATCACGTCACGGTGATCGCCGGCAATCTGAACTACGCGACGGGGAAGCCGACGGTGGACGGCGGACGCTGGGTGGTCCGGCACGAGGAAGAGGGCGTCGACGTCTGGCGGTGCCACGTGCCGTCCACCTACAACCGCGGCTATGCCGGGCGGATGTGGGCGTTCTTCGGCGCCGCGCTGTCCGCCTCCTGGGCGGCGCTTCGCGCGCCGCGGCCGGACGTCGTCATCGCGACCTCGCCGCCGCTCACCGCGGCGGTGCCCGGCTTCATCGCCGCGCGCTGGCGCTGGCGACCCGTGCCCTTCGTCTTCGAGATCCGCGACCTGTGGCCGGAGAGCGCGATCACGACGGGCGTCATCGGCCGCGGCAGCGCGATCGCGCGCCTGCTCTACGCGCTCGAGCGGTTCGCGTGCACGCGCGCCGACCTCGTGAACGTGCTGACGCCGGCCTTCGGCGACGACCTGAAGCGACGCGGCCTCGTCTCCGACGATCGCCTGCTGTTCGTGCCGAACGGCGCCGACGTCGACGCGTTCACGCCGGCGCCGCGCGACAATGACGTCCGCCGCGAGCTCGGGTGGGGCGGCCGGTTCGTCGCGCTGTACGCCGGCGCGCACGGCCGCGCCAACGCGCTCGGCCAGCTGCTCGACGCCGCCGAGCACCTTCGCCACCGCGCCGACATCGTCATCGCGACGGTCGGCGACGGTCCCGAGCGGCCGATGCTCGAGGCCGAGGCGCGGCGGCGCAATCTGACGAACGTGCAGTTCCTCGGCGCCGTCGGCAAGGAGCGGATGCCGGCGATCGTGAGCGCCGCCGACGTCGGGCTCGCGGTGCTCCAGAACAACCCGACGTTCCGCACGGTGTATCCGAACAAGGTCTTCGACTACATGGCGTGCGCGCGGCCGACGATTCTCGCGATCGACGGCATCGCGCGGCGCCTCGCGTGCG
>QHWK01000124.1 GCA_003223775.1 Acidobacteriota bacterium | reverse complement strand
GAACGAGCGGCGTCGGCGCGGCAACCGGCGGCGCGGCCGCCGGCGTTGGAACGCCGCCCGTCTCGGGCGCGGCGGGCGCGACGGCCGGAACGACGGGCGCCGCGGGCACGCCGACCTACGGCACCGCTGGCGTCGGCACCGGCGCGACCGGCGGGGCCACGAGCGGATCGGCGGCGGCGCCGGCCGGCGCAGTCGGCACGAGCGGCACGATCGCCGGCACGGCGCCGGCGGGCAGCTCCACGTCGAGCGTCAGCGGCTACCGGTTGACGGGCGCCGATATGGCAGGCTGGGTCGGCCGCCGCGTCCAGATCGTCGGGGCGGTCGCGCCCGCGACACCGGGCGCACCGGCCCCGGCCGCCGGCGCGCCGACCACCCCCTCGATGCCTGAGTTCCGCGTCGTCAGCGTGCAGCCAGTGACCGGCGACTGCCCGAAGCAGTAGTCGCAATCGGCAGGACGAGAGGCAGGAGCAGGGCTGCCTTTCGTCCTGCCTTTCGTCCTTCCTGCCTTGATTTCCCGCCTTCCTGCCTTCCCGCCTTGAATTCCTGCCTTGAATTCCTGCCTTGAATTCCTGCCTTGAATTCCTGCCTTCCTGCCTTTCTACCTTCCTGCTCTGCCATGATTCAGTGTTATGTCTACCCGTCTGGAAATGATGCGCCGCACGATCGCCGGCGAGCTGCCGCCGCCGCCGATCGCCTCCCTGATCGGATTTCGCATGACCGCGATCGAGCCGGGGCGATCGCGGTTCGAGCTCGATGCCGACGCGCGGCATCACAATCCGATGGGAACGCTGCACGGCGGCGTGCTGTGCGACATCGCCGACATCGCCATGGGCTCCGCCTACGCGTCGACGCTCGAGGAGGGCGAGAGCTTCACGACCCTGGAGCTGAAAATCAACTTCCTGCGCCCGGTCCGCGCCGCCCGTCTGACCGCGGACGCGACGGTCGTCCAGCGCGGGCGGACCGTCGGCATGACCGAATGTGTAATCAGCGACGCCGACGGACGCCTGATCGCGAAGGCCACCAGCACCTGCCTGACACTTCGGGGGGATCAGGCGCGCGGTCGCTGATCATCTGCCCCGAAAATCCGGTATAGTGAGCGTCCCTACCACACGACCGATCCGGGCTTGCCAACCCTGGGGGTTCCATGCGCTGGATGCTCACGACGGTGCTGCTCTTCGCGTCGCTGTCGCCCGTGTTCGCCGACGACGCGTTGCCGAGCCGTCCGCTCGACGCGCTGTTCTCGCCGCTTCCGGCGCCTGCGCCGGTCAACTTCGATCTGCTCGATCTGCGCGCAGAACAGCGCGACGCGTCGCGGCCGAAGCGAACCGACGTCGACGAGCACACGCACTTCGTGACGAAGCAGCACATCGGCGTGGCCGCGGGCTACGACGGCGGCTCGCTGCACGGCAGCGTCGGCTACTACCTCACGGTCGCGGAGTGGGGCCGCTGGAACTTCGGCGTGCCGTCGATCGCGCTGGGCCTCGGACGCTATCCCGCCTACAACGCGCGGCTCAATCAGTCGTTCATGAAAGAGGAGCTCGCGATTTTCGTCAGCATGGCGTCGGCGCATTATCGCGCGGGCTACATCGCGGCCTGGGGCCTGCACTGGTACGTGAACATCGAGCAGGTGTTCGACGTGCACGCGAACCGCGCCGGCTCGCAGATGGGGATCTCCTTCAGCACGAAGTGACCGTCGACGCCGCGCGCGCGCTGCTCGCGCGCCATCTCGCGCCGACGCCGCTCGTGCGCGCCGCGTCGCTCTCGGGCCGCGGCCGCAATGTCTTCCTGAAGATCGAAACCGGCCTGCCGACCGGATCCTTCAAGGTCCGCGGCGCGCTGTACTCGCTGTCGGTGAACGCGGCGCGCCGGCCGATCGAGCAGGTCGTCGCGGCGAGCACCGGGAATCACGGCGCCGCCGTCGCGTGGGCGGCGGCGCTCCTCGGCGTCCGCGCGACGATTTTCCTGCCCGCGAGTCCCAATCCGGTGAAGGCCGCGCGCATCCGCGATCTCCGCGCGCGCATCATCGAGCAGGGTGTCGACCTGAGCGCGGCCATCGACGGCGCGTCTGAGTACACCGCGCGAACCGGCGCGTTCTTCCTGCACGACGCGATCGATCCCGACATCCCCGTCGGCGCCGGCACGATCGGCGCGGAGATCGTCGACGCGCTGCCGGCGGTGGACACGATCTACGTGCCGATGGGCGACACGGCGCTCGTCCGCGGCGTCGCCGCGGCGGCAAAGGCGCGGAGGCCGTCAGCAGCGGTCGTCGGAGTCGTCGCCGAGAACGCGCCGGCGTATGCGCTCGCATGGGCCAGGAACGCGGCGCTCGAGACGCCGACAGCCGAGACGATCGCCGACGGCCTTGCCGTGCGTCGCGCGCTGGCGCCGAACGTGGCGGCCATTCGCGCGCTCGTCGACGACGTGAAAATGGTGAGCGAGGCGGAGTTGCGCGACGCCATCGAGCTGCTGATGACGCGCGAGCAGGTGATCGCCGAGCCGGCCGGCGCCGCGGCGACCGCGGCGTTCCTGAAAGACGAGCGCGCCAGCGGCGTCTCGGTGCTGCTCGTCACGGGAAGGAATCTCGCGCCGGATGTCGTGCGCGCGCGAAATTAAGAATTGAGAATTAAGAATTAAGAATTCGTGATTGAAGCGCGAGACAGCGCGACAGTGTGACGACGAATTCTTAATTCCAAATTCTTAATTCCTAATTCGCCGCGCGGCCCGTCCGAGATCGATCGCCTTGAATCCCGCATCGCCCCAGTTCATGACGAACACGCTGAAGCCTTGCTTCATGCGCAGCTCGATGTCATTCGGCGTCGCGGGAAAGCCGCACGGCACGTGGAATTCCTTGCAGGCCGCGAGCACCGTCTGGATCGCCTGTTCCCAGCCGGCCTGATCGAAGATGCGCTCGCCGTTCGCGCCCGTCGTCGAGAACACGCCGCGCAGCGTGCCTGCGCCGGGCCAGAGGACGCCGATGCCCGTGACGGCGGCGATCTCGCGCACGTGCACGAGCCCTAGCCTGCTCTCGACGATCGTCGAGTTGAGGAGCTCGCCGTCGGGATTGAGCGGCCACACGTCGGCCTTCCGCTTGTACTCCGCCTCGCTCATCCCCCAATACGACGGCGCGGCGCCGACATCGTCGGGCCGCGTGCCGCCTTTCGACGTGAAGCGCATCGCGTTCAGCCCGACGCGCACTTCGTCGGCGCTCTCGACCTCGACGAACATGATTCCGCTCACGCCGAGGTTCAGCTCGCGGCTGATGTTCTCGCGGGCCTTCGCCGTGTCCGGCGCAATCTTCGGCGTCTTGACGATCAGCGGATGCGCAAAGCGCACGGACGGCGTCCTGGTCAACGCGCCGGCTTCGCCAGTGGCTTTGATGAAGTCGGCAACGGGGCCAATCGCGCGATCGACGCCGCCCTCCATGCTGCCGTTGAAGAGAAAGTCGCCGCCGCGGTACGCGAGCGCTTCGCGCGCGAGCTCGATCGGCTGCTTCGGCGGCACGTCGGTCGGCGGCGGCGCGCCGCGCCGGCCTGACCCGTTGCTCGGCCAGTACACGCCGAACACCGGCTGCTTCTGCTCGAGGAGCTCGATCACGCGATTCATCCGGTGCCGGGCCGGCCCGTCCTGCCGCGCGATCGACGGCGCCGCGGCGGCGATTGCGCCGGCCGCTGCCGCGGCGACGAGCATGGACCGCCGAGGACGCATGCGCGGCATTATATCCACTCGCCTTTGCGCATCACCGGCTCCGACGTGCCGCTCGGCAGCGCGCCGTCGACGTCGAGCTCGGCGGATCCGATCATGAAGTCCACGTGCGCCGCGCTGCGGTTGCCGCCCGCACGCTCGAACGCCTCGTCGCTCATCGCCTCGCCGCCCTGCAGCGTGAACTTGTAGGCGGCGCCGAGTGCGATGTGGCTCGCCGCGTTCTCGTCGAACAGCGTGTTGTAGAAGAGCAGACCGGTCTGCGCGACCGGTGACCGCTCCGAGACCAGCGCCACTTCGCCGAGCCGCGCGGCGCCCGCGTCCATGTCCACGAGGCGCTGCAGCACGCTCTGGTTCTTCTCGGCCTTCACCTCGACGACGCGCCCCGACTCGAAGCGGAGGGTGAAATTCTCGATCAGCGTGCCGCCGTAGCCGAGCGGCTTGGTCGAGCGCACGACGCCGTCGACGCGATCCTTGTGCGGCATCGTGAACACTTCCTCGGTCGGCAGATTCGGCGCGAAGCGGATGCCGGCGCTGCTTGCCGATCGCCCGCCCACCCACAGATGCCCGGGCGGCAGGCCGATCGTCAGCTTCGTCCCCGGTCCGGTGTAGTGGAGCGCGCTGTATTGCTTCGCGTTCAGTCGATCAGTGCGCGCCGCGAGATCGGCGAGGTGCGCTTCCCACGCGGCGATCGGATCGGGGACGTCGAGCCGGCACAGTTTCTCGATCGCGCGCCACAGCCGGTCGACCTGCTCGGACGGATTGGCGTCGGGAAACACACGCCGCGCCCACGACGGCGCCGACGCGGCGACGACCGCCCAGTTCGTCTGGTTGCGGGAGATGCGCTCGCGGAACGGCCGCACGGCGCGCGCCGTCGCCTGCTGCACGGTGCCCACGAGGTCCTGCGGCGCATCCTTCAGCTGATCGGGATCGTTGGCGTAGATCGACAGGACGGCGTGCCCGGCCGACACGTGCTGCACGAGCGCGTCGGGCAGCCAGGCGGACACCTCCGCGAACGAATCGCGCGGCGCGTGCTCGAGGCGCGCGGAGAGCAGCGCTTCATCGCCCCACAGCGTCTCGACGAGCCGCGCGCCCGCGCGGTACGCCGACGCCACGATTTCACGCACGAGGGGCGCGGCCTCGAGCGCGGCGCCGCCGTTCGCGATCGGACCGATGATGAGCAGCCGCTGCGTCGGCTGGAGGTTCAGGCCGACGCGGATGGTGAGATCGGCGTAGGCGCGCAGCATGCGCTCGCGATCGGTCGGCATGTGGAGGGAGATTGTACGCGAATATCAGAGGTGCGCCGCGTGAGCCGGCGGCGCACGACTGAATATGCTGCCGCTCAAAATCCTGGCGCTCACGGTTGCGGCCGCCGCCGCGCTCGCGCTCTGTGTGCGCGCCATCGAAGCGCGCTTCGCCTTCTTCCCCGCGGCGGGTGAGCAGGAGACGCCGCGCGACGCGGGCGTCGCGTTCGAGCCGGCAGCCGTTCGCACCCGCGACGGCGAGCGGCTGCGCGGCTGGTACCTGCCGCATCCGCGGCCGCGCGCGCTCGTCGTCTACTTTCACGGCAACGGCGGCAACCTCTCGGTGTGGCAGCCGATCGTCGTCGGCATTCATCGCCAGGGCTACGCCGTCCGCGCGTTCGACTATCGCGGCTACGGCCTCAGCACGGGGCGCCCGACCGAGCGCGGACTGTACGCCGACGTCGACGCGGTGCTCGAGTGGGCCGCATCCGGCGGCGATCGCGCGCCGATCGTGTATTGGGGCCGATCGCTCGGCGCGACGATGGCGGCGTATGCCGCCACGCGGCGCAGGCCCGACGGGTTGATTCTCGAGGCGGGCTTCCCCGACGCGTGGTCGGTCGTACGCGGCTCGCCGTTGCTCGCGCTGCTCGCGCTGTTCTCGTCGTACCGTTTTCCGACCGTGTCGTACGTCCGACGCGCCCGATGCCCCCTCCTCGTCCTGCACGGCGACGCGGATCGCGTGATTCCATACACGCTCGGCCAGTCGCTCTTCAACGCGGCGCCCGACCCGAAGCAGTTCGTCTGGATCCACGGCGGCGATCACAACGACGCGGCCCCCGCCGATCCGGATACGTACTGGACCGCCGTGCGCGCGTTCGTCGACGCGCTTCCGCATCGCTGATCCGCCGGCGCTCGCCCGACGAACACGCGCGCAAGCTACGGCGAGATCAGCCTGACCCACCTGACGCAACCGACCCACCTGACCCACCCGACCTACCTGGCCCACCAGACCCCGCCCGGCCCGCCCGGCCCACCCGACCTGCCCGCCCCGCCCGGCCCGCCCGGCCCGCCCGGCCCTCAGGTGTAGACTCTCGCGCATCGGCCGGCACGCGGCCGCTGGAGGAGCACATGAAGCAGATCGTCGCCGCAGCGCTGGCGCTCGCCGCATCCGCGTCGGCGCCGCTCGTCGGACAGTCGGACAACGCCCGCATGCGCGCGTCGACGGCGTCGGCGCCGCAGCTGCGCTTTCACGTGGACGAGGAGTTCTTCAAGCTGCCCGACAACATCTGGCCGTCGGAAGCCGTCGGGGTCGCGCTGAACTCGAAGGGGCACATCTTCCTGCTGAACCGCGGCAACCATCCGCTGCTCGAGTTCATGCCCGACGGATCCTTCGTGCGATCGATCGGCGACGGCTCGACGATCTTCCACGCGGCGCACAGCGTCCGCTTCGACGCCGAGGACAACATGT
>QHWK01000123.1 GCA_003223775.1 Acidobacteriota bacterium | reverse complement strand
TCACCGACGATCAGGGCCGCTTCATGCTGCCCGATCTTCCCGCGGCGAATTATCGCGTGTGGGTGCGCGGCTACGGCCTCGTCGACTCGATGCCGATCCAGGCCAAGCCGTCGGCGGCGGCCGTCGCGCTGCGCGCCGCCGCGGCCAAGACGCCGCAGGAAGCAGCGAAAGTCTATCCCGGCAACTACTGGCTGTCGCTGCTCGAGCCGCCGGCGAAATCAGAATTCCCCGGCACCGGCGCCGAGGGCAACGGCCTCGGCCCGGTGATGCAGACGCAGAATCATTGGATCAACTCGCTGAAGTCCGACTGCAACTTCTGTCATCAGCTGGGAAGCGCGCTCACGCGCAGCGTCGACGACGTGCTGGCGGCGAAGCCGGAGCTGAAGACGCACGAGGCGGCGTGGGAGTGGCGGCTCGGCACCGGCGTACGCGGCAACTCGATGTACGGCGTCCTCACGAACCAGGGCAAGGAGCGATCCCTCAAGACCTACGCGTCGTGGACCGAGCGGATCGCGAAGGGCGAGGTGCCGCCGGCGCCGCCGCGCCCCACAGGCATCGAGCGCAACGTCGTCGTCACGCTGTGGGACGTCGGCGACGATCATTCGTTCATGCACGATGAGATCGCGACCGACCGGCGTCATCCGACGGTCAACGCGGGCGGGCCGATCTACGCCGTGTCGGCGGGGCACGGACAGCTCGTCGTGCTGAACCCGAAGGAGAACAGCACGTTCGCGCTCGACATCCCGACGCGCGAGCCGCGCGAGAAAGTGCCGTCGCGATTCCCGGCGCCGAACCGGCCGTCGCTGCACTGGGGCAACGAGCACCTGTGGGGCAACCCGCCGTACAACCCCGCCGATCCGCACAACCCGATGTTCGACAGCAAGGGGCGCGTGTGGATGACGTCGAAGATCCGCGGCAACCAGGATCCCGCGTGGTGCAGCGATCCGTCGAACACGTTCGCCGAGTGGTTCCCGCTGCGCGCGAGCGGGCGGCAGGCGTCGTTCTACGATCCGAAGAGCGGCAAGTTCACGCTCGTCGACACCTGCTTCGCGACGCACCATCTCCAGTTCGACAACGATCCCGACGAGACGCTGTACTTCAACGAGCTCACCGGCCCGATGTTCGGCTGGATCGACACGAAGGTGTACGACGAGACGCACGACGAGCAGAAGGCCGCCGGCTGGTGCGGCCAGGTGCTCGACACCAACGGCGACGGCAAGATCACCAAACCGTGGAACATGCCGGCGGGCCGCGGCGGCGCCTCGCAGTTGTATCAGGGCGACACGGCGACCGGCGGCGGCGGCGCGGCGGCGGGACGCGGCGCGCGCGGCGGCGACGCGGCGCCCGCGTTCGATCCGAAGCTCGACACGATGGTCAACTACGCGATGTACTCCGTGATCCCGAGCCCGGTCGACGACACGGTATGGGGCGTCTCGGAACGCTATCCCGGTTTCCTCATCCGCCTGCAGCGCGGCGACAACGCGCCGGCGTCCTGCAAGGCGCAGCTCTTCAAGGTGCCCGAGCCGGGCTTCGATCCGCGCGGCGTCGACGTCGACAGCCACGGCGTCGTCTGGACCGCGCTCGCGGCGAGCAGCCATCTCGCGAGCTTCGACGTGCGCAAGTGCACCGATCTCAACGGCCCGGCGAAGATCGACGGCAGCCAGTGCCGCGAGGGCTGGACGCTCTATCAGACGAACGGCCCGAAGCTGAAAGGCACCGACATTCCGGCCGACTTCCACTATTACAACTGGGTGGATCGGCTCAACATCGCGGGCTTCGGCGCCGACACGCCGATCGCGAACGGCTCGAACTCCGATGCGCTGCTCGTCCTCAATCCGCAGACGAAGGCGTGGACGACGCTGCGCGTGCCGTATCCGCTCGGGTTCTACTCGCGCGGCATGGACGGCCGCATCGACGATCCGAACGGCGGCTGGAAAGGCCGCGCGCTGTACGCGAACTACGGCACGCATTTCGTGTGGCATATCGAGGGCGGGAAAGGCACGAAAGGCAAGATCGCGAAATTTCAGATCCGGCCCGATCCGATGGCCAGGTAGCGAGGTGACGCATGATCGGTCGATGGCTCGTCGCGATGGGGCTCGCCGCCGCCGCAAGCGCGCCGCCCGCGTGGACGCCGCCGCGCACGCCTGACGGCCGGCCCGATTTGCAGGGCATCTGGACCAACGCGACGATCACGCCGCTCGAGCGGCCGCGTGAGCTCGGCGCGAAGGAGTACTACACGGAGGAGGAGGCGGCCGAGTACCGCAAGAAAGCGCTCGTGCCGCTGCCCACTGCGGAGCGCGGCGGCACCGAGGCGCACTACGAGTTCACGCAGTTCGGCCTCGATCGCAGCCAGGCGCCGATCGCGTTCAGCATGCGGACTTCGATGATCGTCGGACCGGAGGGCCGCGTGCCGCCGCTCACGCAGGAAGCGCAGCAGCGCAACGCCGAGCGCGCGGCGCGCAACAAGGGGCATGAATTCGACGGCCCGGAGAACCGCACGATCCAGGAGCGCTGCATCGTGTGGGGCAACGAGGGGCCGCCGATGCTGCCGCCGGGCTACAACAGCTTCCTGCAGATCGTGCAGACGCCGGCTTCCGTCGCGATCATGCAGGAGATGATTCATGACGTGCGGATCATCCCGCTCGACGGACGGCCGCACGCGCCGGCGAACGTGCGGCGCTGGCTCGGCGACTCGCGCGGCCGCTGGGAGGGCGACACGCTCGTCGTCGACACGACGAACTTCACCGATCAGACCAACTTCCGAGGCTCGCGCGAGAATCTGCACGTCGTCGAGCGCTTCACGCGCGTGGACGACGGCACGATCCGCTACCAGTTCACCGTCGACGATCCGACGACGTGGGCCAAAGCGTGGTCCGGTGAACTGCCGCTCGTGAAGGACAAGGGACCGATCTACGAGTACGCGTGCCACGAAGGGAATTACGGCCTCGCGAACAACCTGCGCGGCGCGCGCGCGAAAGAGAAAGCCGACGAGGCGAAGACCGGGAAGAAGGATCCGAAGTAGGAGGCTTCCGTGCTGAAGAGAGTCGCGATCGGACTTGCCGCCTGCGCCGTGCTGCTGACGGCCGCGCCCGCGCCCGCACATCATGCCTTCTCGTCGGAGTTCGACGTCGAAAAGCCGCTGCAGCTGCAGGGCGTCGTGACGGTCATGGAATGGGTCAATCCCCACTCGTGGATCCACATCGACGTGAAGGGCGCTGAGGGCGTCGCGAACTGGATGGTCGAAGGCGGCAGTCCGAACCAACTCCTGCGGCTCGGCTTCACCAAGAATGCCTTGCTCCCCGGGATGGAAATCGTCGTCACGGGCTATCAGGCCAAGGACGGCACCTACAAGGCGGTCGGCCGGGAGCTGACCTTTGCGGATGGAAGAAAACTCTTCCTGAGTGAGTCGGCCGCAGGAGTTCAGAAGTAGACTTCAGCGAGGAGGACGACACATGTCACTGTCCCGTCGCCATTTCTTCCGGAATCTGGGATTGGGCAGCGCCGGCTTGCTGTCCACGTCGTTCGTCATCGGCCGCGGCCACGAGGCGATGGCGTTCGAACTGGGCGCCGTGCAGGCGCCCGACGACGGCGGCTTCATCAGAATCAGCTCGAACGAGAACGCGCGCGGCCCCGGGCGGAAGACGATGGACGCGCTGCGGAATTCGCTGTCTCCGCGTGTCGGACGCGGATATCCCCCGGACAACACGGCCGATCTCGTGGCGACGATTGCCGATCTCTACGGCGTCGGACACGACCACGTCATCGTCGGCACCGGGTCCGGCGCGATCCTCGAGGCCGGGACGCGCGCGTTCTGCTCGGCCGACAAGCCGCTCGTCACCGCAGCGCCGACCTACGGCACACCGGACCAGGCGGCGCGCCGCATCGGCGCTCCGGTCAAGATGATCCGCGTCGATCGATCGATGGGGCTGGACCTCGACGCGATGGCCGACGCGGCCAAGGGCGCGGGGATGATCTTCTTCTGCAATCCGAACAACCCGACGGGCACCGTGCACAACGCGGCGGCCGTCGAGAAGTTCGTCCGGCGCGTCAAACAGAGCTCGCCGGAGACGCGGATCCTGATCGACGAGGCCTACATCGACTACACGCACGATCCCGGCGTCAAGACCGCGGCGCCGCTCGCCAAGGAACTGCCCGGCGTGTTCGTCACGCGGTCGTTCTCGAAGGCGCACGGCATGGCAGGTCTGCGTCTTGGCTACTCCATCGGCCAGCCTGCAACGCTCCAGGCGATTTCCCGCGCGTGGAGCCTCGGCAGCATCAACACGCTGACGGCGGCGGCCGGCGTCGCGTCGCTCCGCGACGCGAAGCACATCGACGACGAGCGGGCCGAGAACGCGCGCGTGCGCGACTTCACGCTCGAGGCGTTCAAGACGATGGGGTTCGAAGCGCCCGACTGCCACACCAACTGCATCTTCGTCGACCTCAAGCGGCCTGCGAAGCAGTTCCGCGACGCGTGCGCCGCGCTCAAGGTGAGCGTCGGACGCGACTTCCCGCCGTTCGAGAACACCCACAGCCGCATCACGCTCGGATCGATGGACGAGATGAAGCAGGCGGTGCAGGTGTTCAAGCGCGTGCTCACGGCGAGCTCCACCGGCGCCGTGGGTCGTTGAAGACGTCGATCGCCGTCGGGGACGGCCTGTAGGCCGTCCCCGTTTCACTCCTCTTCGTTTCGCGCTCTCGCGATTCATCGTGCATCGCCGTACCTTCCTCAGAGAATCCACGATGGCGGCGGCCGGCCTCGCGGCCGCCGGCGCGCTCCACGGCGGCGCGCCGACGCTCGACGCGCAGAGCCAGGACGGCCGCGCGCTGCTCGTCGATCCGAAGCCGTTGTTCGAGTTGTCGCCGTTTCTCTACATGCAGTTCATGGAGCCGCTCGGCGCGACCGACGGCTCCGTCGAAGCCGCATGGGACCATCTGCGCGACGACTGGCGCGACGACGTCGTCGAGATCACGCGCGATCTCGGCCCGACGATGATGCGGTGGGGCGGCATCTTCGCGGACTTCTATCGATGGCGCGAAGGCGTCGGCCCGCGCGCCGCGCGTCCAGCGATGCTGAACCTGCTGTGGGGCGGCATCGAATCGAACCAGGTGGGCACCGGCGAGTTCGTCGATCTGTGCCGGCGCGTCGGCGCGGAGCCGCTCATCTGCGTCAACTTCGAGTCCGACGGCCGCAAGCAGTACATGAAGGCGAAGGACATCGTCCGCACCGCCGACGCGAAAGAGGCGGCGGACTGGGTGGCGTACTGCAACCAGCCGGGCCATCGTGAGCGGACCGCTCACGGCAGCGCGGCGCCGTTCGCCGTCCGGCACTGGCAGATCGGCAACGAGACGTCCTACGACAGAAACGGCTTCGACGTGGAGACCGCGGCGCGCAAGACCGTCGAGTTCGCGAAGGCGATGCGCGCGGCCGATCCCGCGATCCGGTTGATCGCGTGGGGCGACAGCGGCTGGGCGGCGCGCATGGCCGACGTGGCCGGCGAACACGTGCAGTACCTCGCCTTCCATCACATGTTCGATCCCGATTCGCGCGAGCGGCCGGTGCTGCGCGGCGAACTGTACCGGCGCGATCCGGATGCGACGTGGGACCAGTTGATGAAGGCGTGGCAGGTCACCGACGCGAAGATTCGCACGGTTCGCGACAGCCTCGGATCACACGCGATCCCGCTCGCGATGACGGAGTGCCATTTCGTGGTCCCCGGACGCGATCGCGGGGACGTGGTCGCGTCGTGGGCGGCCGGTGTCTCCTACGCGCGCATCCTGAACAACCACCAGCGGCACGGCGACGTGCTGAAGATTGCGACGGCCGCCGACTTCTGCGGCACGCGCTGGCAGAACAACGCCGTGATCATTCCGACGCCGAAGGGGAACAACCACGCGTATCTCCAGCCGGTCGCGCGCGTGATGCGCCTGTACCGCCGCCACATCGGGACGCATGCGATCGGCGTGAGCGGCGTGCCGGACGGCCTGGACGCGGTCGCGAGCCGCCGCGGCGACACGGTGTTTCTGCACGTCGCGAACGTCCAGCGCACGCGGTCCGTGAAGGCCGCGATTCAGGTCGCGGGACAGACCATCCGGAGCGGACGTGTCTTCGAGATCGCCGCGGATCCCGCCGCGGAAGTGTCGTATCTGAACGACGCCGACGTGATGACCACGCGCGAGAAATCTTTCGGCGTCGGCGGCGCGTGGGACTTCCCGGCCGCCTCGGTGTCCGCGCTGGAACTGCAGATCGGATCGGATTGAGGGTGCGTTGCACAATCGACGTAGGGCGACCCTTTCAGGGTCGCCAGAGGCGAGGCTGAAAGCCTCGCCCTACAGATTCTGCAACGCGCTTGAATAGTCTGCTGGAGGCTCCGTGATGCGACGCGCATGTTCGTTGACGGCGACCGTTGCCACGCTTTCGGCCGCCGCGACGCTCGCGGCGCAGGGACTGCAGCCGGTGCGAACGCCGTGGCGCGGCGCCGGCCAGGCGCCGTGCGTCGGCGCCGACGGCGTCTTCTACCAGTGTCCGCCGCCGCCTGCCGTCCTGGCGGTCCGCGCCGGACGATTGTTCGACAGCGGCGCCGGCGTGATGCAGACCAGGCAGGTGATCGTCGTGAACGGCGATCGCATCACGGAGGTCGGCCCCGAGGCGCGCGTCGCGATCCCCGCCGGCGCGCAGGTCGTCGACCTCGCTCGAGCCACCGTCCTGCCCGGGCTGATCGACGCGCACACGCACATGTTCAACACGCGCGGGCCGGCGACGACGACGGAAGCGGCGATGCTGATCGCGATCCAGAA
The DNA here is from genome assembly GCA_003223775.1 of Acidobacteriota bacterium. Lineage (GTDB taxonomy): Bacteria > Acidobacteriota > Vicinamibacteria > Vicinamibacterales > CAVVIG01 > QHWK01. The sequence continues at coordinate 3,668 of QHWK01000123.1, read as the reverse complement.
CCTGCAGGCGGATCTGCGGGCGGGCGTGACGGCGGCGCGCGACATGACGTCGCACGGCAACGGCTACGGCGACGTCGAGATCAGGAACGCGATCAACGAAGGGCGCATAGACGGGCCGCGCTACCAGGTCTCGACGCTCGGCATCGTGTGGGGCGCCGGACCGGCGACTGCGCCGCCAAACCCGCTGGCGAGCACCGTCGTCCATTCCGCGGACGAAGGCCGCGCGGCGGTGCGCGACCAGCGGCGAAGGCGAGCGCAACGCCATCGTCGCCGGCTGCGACACGATCGAGCACGCGTGGGCGCTGTCGCAGGAGCAGGCCGACATGATGGCCGCCAGACATCTCTATTTCGATCCGACCATCGTCCGGTATACCGAGCCGTACATGGACGACAACGATTCCAGGAGCGCCGGCGGCAAGTTCAGGATGATCCCGATCATCGAGCGGGCCGTCTCGATGGCCATCGCGACGCCGGGCCTGAAGATCATGGTCGGCAGCGGCGTCGACGGCGCGACGTTCGTGCACGGGACGCAGGCGCTCGAATTCGAGGCGCTCGTGCGCCGCGGCATGAGCGCGGCGCGCGCGATTCAGTCCGGCACGATGATCAACGCCGAAGCGATGGGATGGCAGGATCGGATCGGGTCGATCGAACGGGGCAAGTACGCCGATCTCGTCGCCGTGTCTGGCGACCCGCTCGCCGACATCACCGAGCTGCAGCGCGTGAAGTTCGTGATGAAGGGCGGCAGGATCGTCAGGAACGATTTCAGCGCCGGTCGTTGAAACGTCGCCGGGGCGCTACAGGCACGGAACCGGACACGTTCCGGCGTTCGTCCGCGTCATCGAGTACGACGCCGGCCCGGGCGATCCCGCGGCAGGCACGACGTTCAGGATGAGCCGCGCGCCGATGATCGATCCCGAAAAGTGCGCGGGCGGCGCCGGCTGAATCGAGATCGGCCCGACCTCGATCCGGTAGGTGCCGTCGACGTCGAACGTCCCGTCGGCGCGCAGGACCGGCCGCGGGAACTGCCCGTGCCCGCAGCCGACCGCGAGGTTGCAGTCCGAGTCGGTCACCGACAAGCACGCGCCGTCTCCTGTCCATCGGCCTGTCGCGAGCGGCCCTTCGGTCGGTCCGGTTGACGCGCCGTCGCACGCCGCGAGCAACGCGGCCGCGACGAGAACCCGGACGAGCCTGCGCGCGCATGCGTGTCCCATGATCCCCTTAAACGCGTGCTTGCCCCGCGCGTCGCACGCCGCTCGCACGTACACTTCGGCGTGCGCATCATCGGCGTCATCGATCTCAGCGGCGGGCGCGCCGTGCACGCGCGCGGCGGGCGGCGCGAGACCTACGAGCCGGTGCGGACGGTCGCCGGCGCGGCAATCGACGACGGCGACGCGGTCGCCGTTGCGCGAGCGTACGTCGATCGCCTCGGGATCGGCGAGCTCTACGCGGCCGACCTCGATGCGCTGAGCGGCCAGGCGCCGCAGGACGCGCTCGTCACAGACATCGCCGCCGTCGGCGCGCCGCTGCTCGTCGACGCCGCCGCGACGTCGGTCGATCGCGCGCGCCACGCGCTCGCGCTCGGCGCCGCGTGCGTCGTCGTCGCGCTCGAGACGCTCGACAGCTTCGACACGCTTCGCCGCATCTGCCGCGAGATCGGCGGCCAGCGCGTCGCCTTCAGCCTCGATCTGCGCGGCGGACAGCCAATCGTCGCGTCGAACAGCACCGCGTCGAACGATGCCGCACACTCGATCGCCGCGCGAGCCCGTGACGCGGGCGCCGGCGCCGTGATCGTGATCGATGTCGCGCGCGTCGGCACCGGCAGCGGCCTCGATCTGGCGCTGATCGCGCGCGTGCGCGCGGCGACGCCCGGGCTGACGCTGCTCGCGGGCGGCGGCGTGCGCAGCGTGGACGATCTCGCGCGGCTCGCCGCCGCCGGCTGCGACGGCGCGCTCGTCGCGACGGCGCTGCACGACGGCCGGATCGGTGCGAACGACATCGCCGCGGCGGTCCAGGTGCGACATGACTGAGTATGGGGTGGTCCGCGTTTCATGATTTCGGTAGCGCAGCCCTTCAGGGCTGCCCGGCGGCCGTCAGCAGGCCTGAAGGCCTGCGCTACCGGAGGCCGCCGGCAATTTTGAAGTGCCGTTACTTCAGCGTCTCGCGATAGACGGCCGACTGGCCGAAGTTCTCCTCCACTTCCATCTCGATCGCCGTGAGGCCGCGCGCGCCCGACTTCTCGAGCTGCGCGCGGCAGCGCCCCGCGAGCAGCTCCGCCAGCATCTCGACCGTCGTGTTCGGCACCGGCAGCAGCGCGCAGTCGACGCGCGGGAAGCGGTAGCGCAGCGTCCCCTCGTAGGCGACCAGCACGGCGTCGCCCTCCTCCTTCACCTGGATCTTCGGGTTCTCGAGCGGCAGCAGCACCTTGTGATCGATCTCGTCGCACAGCTCCTTCATCAGCCGCTTCAGCACGACGAAGTCGAAGACGAACCAGGCGTCGGCGTCGAGCGCGCCCTCGACGGTCACGCGCACGCGGTAGTTGTGGCCGTGCAGCCCCTCGCACCGGTGCCCGGCGAACGTGATGAAGTGCGCCGACGCGAAGACGAGATAGTCCTTCGCGACCGAGACGCTGAACTCACCGCGATGCTGCATCCCGCCCTCCATGCGCGGCCGGTCCGGGCGGCGCCTGCCAGCCGCCGCCGAGCAGGACGACGAAGATGGCGGCCGCCGTGAGATCGGCCGCGGCACCCGGGTTCGCGAGATGACGGCCGTCGCGCAGCGCGCGATCCATGCGGTCGATCGCCGCGCGTCCCTCGGCCGATCGGACGCCGCCGGCCGCGAGCGCCGCGCGTGCCTGACGCGACACGTCGGCGGCGAGCCCGGCGCCGCCCCTGCGCGCGACGTGCGTGTCCGCCGCAGCGGCGAGCAGCGTCAGAAACGTCTCGACGCTCGCGGCGTCCCACGCGAGGCCGTCGCGGCGCGCGCGCTCGAGCGCCGGAGCGCCGGTGAGGAACGTCAGCTCGAACGCCGTCGCGTACTCTCGCGCGATCGCGTCGCGCCCGGCCGCAAGGCGCATGACGTCCACGAGCGGGCGCGTCGGCTCGCCTGCCACATCCTGATCCTCCACGGTTCCGAGCCCGCCCGGCGCGGCCCGCCGGATCGCCGCGTAGACGTTGCGCGCGTCCTCGACCGTCGTCTCGTCCAGCACGCGTCGAACCGCCGCGCGCAGATCGCCGTCGTCTGCCGTCGCCGCCGCGCGGGCCAGCGGCGTCAGCAGCAGCACGATGCCGAGATTCGTGTTCGAGCGCGTCCATCGCGCGGTCGCGTCGATCGCGAGGCGCACGGTGGCGCCGAGCGGACGCGTGCCGGCCTCTGCCAGCGGCGCACCGATCGCCGCCGCGCTTGCGAGAAAATCCTCGTAGCGCAGATCGTCGAAGTGGCGGCCGGGCGAGACGTTCCCGGGCTTCGGCGCGCTCGCCTCGAGGAGGCAGGCGAGCTGTGCCGCCGCCGCGATGTCGGCGCCGACGGCCACCGCGCCAGGCGACTCTCTCCGCTTCGACGCGATCATGCCGGCATCTCGACCGCGGACCTCGGCGACCGCACGCGATCCACCAGGTGGTCCGCTATCGCTCCCGCCACGTCGATCCGCATCGCCCGCTGCAGCCCCTGCC
>QHWK01000838.1 GCA_003223775.1 Acidobacteriota bacterium | reverse complement strand
TGCGCCGCGGTCTACCTCGGCGCGATCGACGCCGCGTTCAGCGCGCTGATGCGGCTCTCGCTGCGGCTCGTCGCCGAGCGCACCAACCGGCCGGGATCGCTCGACAAGTATCTCGACGATCCGCTGCTGCTGTTCATTCCGGTGCGGCTGCTCTTGGGGATCGTCGCCTGCGCCGCCACCGCGCTCATCGCGCGCAGCACCGGCGTCGACGACGCGCACACCCTCGGCGTCGTGGTCGCGAGCGGCGCCGCCTTCGTGCTCGTGTTTCACGTGCTGCTGCCGCTTGCGGTCGCCGGCCGCGATCCCGAGCGGATGCTCGACGTGCTGCTGCCGACCTTCGAGCCGATCGGCCGCGTGCTCGGCCCGATGACGCGCGTGATCGCCAACCGCTTCGTCACGACGCGGCGCAGCGGGCCGGCGCCGACGCCCGACGAAGCGGCCGAGGAGGCGAACGAGGCCGCGAAGGCCTACATCGACACCGCCGAGCAGGAGGGGCTGATCGAAGGCGAAGAGCGGCGCCTGCTCCAGAGCATCGTCGACTTCGGCGACACGCTCGTGCGCGAGGTGATGACGCCGCGGCCCGACATCGTCGCCATCCGCGACGACGCCACCGTGCGCGACCTCGTCGCGCAATTCCGGGAGCAGGAGTACTCCCGGTTCCCCGTGTACAAGGAGTCGCTCGACAACATCGCCGGCTTCATCTTCGTGAAGGATCTGCTCACGCTCGACGCGGTGGACGCGCGGCCGATCACGGGCCTGCTGCGGCCTGCCGTGTTCGTGCCGGAGACCAAGCGCGTGCCGGAGCTCCTGAAGCAGTTCCAGCGCCATCAGACGCAGTGCGCGATCGTCGTGGACGAGTACGGCGGCACCGCCGGCCTCGTGACGATCGAAGATCTGCTCGAGGAGATCGTCGGCGAGATCCGCGACGAGTACGACGTCGAGTCCGAGCCCATCGCGGACGAAGGGAACGGCCGCTTCGTGTTCAGCGGCAAGGTCGGCGTCGACGAGATCGTGCAGCGCCTCGCCGTCGAGATCGAGCGCGAGGGATTCGAGACCGTCGGCGGCTACGCCTTGTCGCGCATCGGCCGCGTGCCGACCGTCGGCGAGAAGTTCGACTTCGACGGCCTCACCGTCGAGATCCTGGACGCCGAACGCCGGCGCATCAACAAAGTGCGCATCGCGAAGAGCGCGGCGGCCGAGCACGCCAACGGCGCCGCGCAGGGCGAGCCCGGCGACGTGTCCGTGCGCACGCGGTGAAGACGGGGTTCGTCTCGCTCAAGCCGCAGACCACGAGAAATCGCATCCTCGGCGTCCGCAATTATCCGGACGCGCAGGTCGTCTATCTCGACACGCCGGGCATCCACCGGCCGCTGCACCGGATGAACGTGCGGATGGTCGACGCGGCGGTCGACACCATTCGCGAGGTGGACGTTCTCGCTCTCGTGGTCGACGTGATGGAGCCGCCGGGCAAAGGCGATCGGTTCGTGCTCGACCTCGTGAAGAACGCGGACGCGCCGGTGTTCCTGATCCTGAACAAGATCGACCTGAGGAAGAAGTCGCGGCTCCTGCCGCTCATCCAGCAGTACTCGGAGATGGGATCGTTCGCCGAGATCGTGCCGCTCTCCGCGGCCACGGGCGACAACGTCGATCGGCTCGAGCGTGCGATCGTCGATCGCCTGCCCGAGGGCGAGCCGAGGTACCCGGCCGACTACCTCACCGATCAGCCGGAGCGCTTCTTCGCCGCCGAGATCGTCCGCGAGAAGCTGCTGCAGTTCACGCGCGACGAGATTCCGTTCTCGAGCGCCGTCGTCGTCGAGCGCTTCGACGAGACACCGACCATCCTCAATCTCCACTGCAGCATCGTCGTCGACCGCGAGTCGCAGAAGCCGATCGTCGTCGGCCGCGGCGGCGAGATGATCAAGCGCATCGGCACGGCGGCGCGCGAGGATCTCGAGCGGTTCTTCGGCACGCGCGTCTTCCTCGATCTGCACGTCCGCGTCAAGGCCGAGTGGCGGGAGGACGACGCCGTCCTGGACGATCTGCTGCGCTAGGGATCCGTGCGTTTCCGTGGGCGTCCGTGAAATAATCGTGGTTTCCTGCATGCCGCTCCATACCACGGACGCGTTGATTCTGCGGACCTACAAGCTGGGGGAATCGGACCGCATCGTGGTCTTCCTCACGCGCGATCGCGGCAAGAAGCGCGGCGTGGCGAAGAACGCGCGCCAGAGCCGGCGCCGGTTCGGCGGCGGACTCGAGCCGCTCACCTACGGCCGCGTCGGGTACATGGAGCGCGAGCGCCGCGAGCTGGTGCGCCTCGACTACGTCGAGCCGATCCGGTCGCCGCTGTCGGCGGTGGACGGCGACGCGCTCGGCTATGTCGAATATTTCGCGGAGCTGATCGACGAGTGGGCGCAGGAGGCGGATCCGAACGAGACGCTGTTCCGCCTCGGCGCGTCGATGGTGGACGCGATGGCCGTCAGCGTCCCGATCGAGCCGCTGGCGCGCTACTTCGAGTACTGGCTGCTGCGCCTGCAGGGCGTGTACGAAGCCGACCCGCGGCTCTCGGACGCCGCGCGCGCATTTCTCGGGAGCGCGCGCAGCCTGAGTCCGTTCGCGCTCGCCAGCGTCTCGGTGCCGGAGCACGCGCTGCGCGAGCTCGAGGCGGCGCACCGCGCGCTGATCGCCACGCACCTCGAGCGCGATCTGAAATCGGTGCGCGTGCTGCGGGAGATGCGGAGATGAAGCAGCCCTGAAGGGCTGCGCTACCGGAACAGCGGTAGCGCAGGCCTTCAGGCCTGCCGTGATCATGACATTTCAAGGGCT
>QHWK01000835.1 GCA_003223775.1 Acidobacteriota bacterium | reverse complement strand
CCTCTTCTCGTATCAGATCTTCTTCGTGCTGGAGCCGCTCCCCTCGCTCGAATCGCTGCTCGGCGACGCCCACGCGGAATCGACGCGGCGGATCGAGTGCGCCGCGAAGCGGATGCCGCAGGAAGAAACGACCTCCGCCGGTTAATTCCCGTCCTCGAGATCCTCGCGGTAGATCGGCTGCGCCGGATCGATCGTTCCATTGCCGACCGCGGCGACGAGGTGCAGGTAGAACGCCGTCGCCTCGGGCAGCGACAGAAAGCCGTGCTCGCGCTGCATCGCGCCGTTGTCCGAATAGATCACGGTGAAGTAGCGGCCGGCCGAGTACTGCAGCTCGAGGAGCGCGTTCGGCACCTCGGGATCGCCCTCCTGTCCGAGGACGTCCATCAGCGCGATCGACCAGCGGCGGCCCTTCGGATCGACGACGACCTGCCGCTCGACGTATTTCCAGTCGTCCATCGACCAGGCCATGGCGGGGAAATGGGGAATTGGGTTAGGGATTGCGGGGATTGGTGACGGGGGACTGGTTCAGCAACTGCGCCAGCGCGCGCGCGATGTGGCCCGCCGTGAACGGCTTCGGGATCAGCAGCACGTGCTCCGCGCCGCGCCGCCGCAGGCTCGCGTCGGCTTTTTCCGGCGTGTCGCTGACGATCACGATCGGCAGCGCCGCGTACTCGCCGCGCACGGCGTCGAACAGCATCTCCGCCATGTCGAACGAAGTGCAGTCGAGGACCAGCGCGTCGGGCCGCCCGGCGGCGACCAGATCGCAGACGCCCGGATCGAAGCCCGACACCGCGACGTCGTAGCCGTGATCGCGGAGCGCGAACGACAGCAGCTCCGCGATCTCCGGCGTGTCGTCGATCAGCAAGACGCGCATCATCGAACCAAGACGTGTACGGCGAGGCTTTCCGCCTCGCCTGGCGACCCTGAAAGGGTCGCCCTACACTGCTTGTTCTTCAATGGCGCGGCGCGGTCTCCACCACCGCGCCCCACGCCTCGAGCGTCCGCATCTGGAACGTGTAGCCCTCGAAGTTGTTGCGCGTGTGCTCGAGGAGCTGGTTCGTGTGCCAGTTGTCGGTGAGGATCGCATCCCCCGGATGGACGCGCAGCACCGTGTAGAACTTGTCGTGCGCCGCTTCCGGCCGCACGTCCCGCGTCGAGCCGCGCTTCTTGCCTTCGGAGACGATGTAGCTCTCGCTCATCTCGGCACCCTTTACACGGTATGCGCCACGGCCGCGGCCGCTTCGGCCGACGCCATGTCGGCGATCGTTTCCGGATTCGTCGCGCGCACGAGCGCCTCGGGCACCTCGACGTCCATCATCCGCCACTGCGCGTTCGCGAACTTCTGCAGCGTGGCGATGTGATCCGCGTGGAGATGGCCGAACCGCCCCTGCAGCTTCAGGTACTCCGACACGGGGCGCATGTGCTGCGGGCGGAAGCTGTAGTCGTACTCACGCGTCTGCGGATTCCACTCCCAGATCGGATACAGCCCGCACTCGACAACGAGCCGGCCGAGATCGATCGAGCGAGGCGTCTCGTAGACGAACCCTTTCTGGCACGGCGTGTAGATCATCAGGAAGGCCGCGCCTTTGTGGTTCAGCCCCTTGCGCACCTTGTTCATCAGATCGATCGGGTAGCCGACCGTCGCCGTCGCGACGTAGCAGTGCGGATGACCGGCGGCCATCATGCGCGCGAGTTCCTTCGGGAACAGCTTCTTCGCCTCCGGCACCATCGGCCCCGGCGGCGAGAACGTCGTCATGCCGCCGTACGGCGTGCGCGACGAAGCCTGGATGCCGGTGTTCGCGTACTGCTCGTTGTCGTAGCAGATGATCAGGCAGTCGTGATCGCGGTAGAGCGCGCCAGAGATCGACCCGAGCCCGATGTCCGACGCGCTGCCGTCGCCCGCCTCGCAGATGATGTTCGGGAACGCGCCCTTCCACTTGCCCTTGCGGATCATCGCTTCGTATGCCGCGGCGACGCCCGCGGTGAAGCTGCCCGCGCTGCCGATCTGGGTGTGCGCCCACGGCACGTTGTACGGCGTGCAGAGGTACGAGCTGTTCGCCACGTACATGCAGCCGGTCGGGCCCACGAGAATCGTGTTGTCGCCCGACGCCTTGCTCGTCATCCGGTACTGGATCGACGGCCCGCATCCGGCGCACGTGCTCGGCATTGCGTTCCTCTGTGTGTTCCTCTGTGCCCTTTGTGAATACGTGATTCACCCTCTGTGTCCTTGTCGCAATTCACTCTTCGAAGCCGACCCAGTGCGTGCGCTTCTCGATCTTGCCGCGTTTCTGCGCCTCGAGCAGCTTGTTCGTCATCCAGTAGAACTCTTTCAGCACGATCGCCTCGCCGCCCATCCCCGCCATGAACGACAGCACCAGCGGCCGCGTGTCGCTCTCGTACAGCGCCGCGCACGCTTCGGCGTAGAGCGAGCCGCCGCTGCTGACGCTGCCGAGCCCCATGTTGGTCTCGACGACGCCGACGGCCTTGAAGCGGCTGAGCGAGTCCATCACGCGATCGGTCGGGTACGGACGGATCGTGCGCAGCCGCACGAGGCCGACCTTCGCGCCGCGCTCGCGCAGGTGCCGGATCGCGTGGCGGGCCGTCACCGCGTGGCCGCCCTGCATGAAGAAGACGACCTCGGCGCCGTCGGTCATGAATTCCTCGATCCACGGATCGTAGCGGCGCCCGAAGATGCGCGCGAAGTCGTCGTGCGCCTCCTCGATCACCGTCGTCGCGCCTTCCATCGCGCGCGCGCGTTCGAGCTGCAGCGGCGGCCCCTGCTCCGGCATGATCTGAGGGCCGTGCGACACCGGATGGCGCGGATCGAGCGGGTAGGGGTGCTTGTACGGCGGCAGGAATTCCTTCACCTGCCCCGAGTCGGGCAGCGCGACATCGGTCGTGATGTGCGAGACGAAGAAGCCGTCCTGGCAGACCATCTGCGGCAGCAGCACGCGCGCGTCCTCGCCGATGCGGTACGCGAGGAGATGATTGTCGAACGCCTCCTGCGCGTCGCACGACCATCCCATCAGCCAGCCCATGTCACGCGTCGACAAGGCATCGGTGTGCTCGGATCCGAAGTCGCCGGGCGGATCGAGCGTGCGATCCGCAATCATCATCTGCACCGGCATGCGGCTGCCCGAGATCGGCGAGTACAGCTCGTAGCCGAACTGCACGCCGACGCCGGAGCTGCCGGTGAACACGCGCGCGCCGCTCGACGAGGCGCCGTGCGCGATGCTCAGCTGCGAGTGCTCGCTGTCGGCGACGATGTACTCGGCGTCGAGCTCGCCGTTGGCCACCATCTGCGCGAGCGCCATCATCGTCGCGGTGTAGGGGCGGATCGGGTACGCGGTGATCACGTCCACGTCGGCGTACTTCGCGGCCTGCGCGGCTGCGACGCAGCCGTTGATGCGCACGGTCTTCCTTGCCATGGTTGCTGTCGCCATACGGTAACTCCTGTCAGGGCTGATGGCTGATGGCTGGTGGCTATGGCAAATGGTCGATGGACCATCAGCCATTTGCCGTCAGCCATCAGCCATCAGCCATGACGCTATATCTCCTTCATCCTGTCAGGCACGGCCTTCAATTCGGCGGCCTGGCGTCCGTGCAGCCCCTGCGTGATCGCGAACGCCGTGTCCATGCGCACGACGCCGGTGTCGAAGTCGAGCTCGGGCACCCCCTCGAGGCAGCCCGTCGGGCACTCCTCGATGCAGACGCGGCAGCCCTTGCAGTAGTCCACGAGAATCTTGTAGAGCCCGTTCGATCGATCGAGCCGGACGATGCACGGCTCGGGGCAGACCAGATAGCAGTTGTCGCAGGCGTTGCACGTGCCGCAGCTGAAGCAGCGGTTCGCCTCCTCCTGCGCCTGCTCCTCGCTGAACGCCAGGATCACCTCGTCCTGCGTCCGCTTCCGCGTCGACGGCTCGAGCATCTCCTGCCGCACGCGCGGGAAGTGCGGGAAGTAGGTCATGTTCATGCGATTCAGGTCGGTGATCACGTCGCCCGCGGCCATG
>QHWK01000834.1 GCA_003223775.1 Acidobacteriota bacterium | reverse complement strand
CGCCGAGAATCCGGACGAGACCGCCGGATGCGGCGCGCGGCCGGGCGGTGTGATTCAGCATCGCGGCACGCTCGAGGCGCAGCCTACGGCCGGAGCGCGACGAGCACGACGTCGATCGCGCCGCCGACGTTTCGCGCGGAGTGGCTCGTGCCGCGCCCCTCGAACTCGACGTCGCCGCGCGTCCAGCGATTCACGACGGTCCTGCCGTCGGCGGTGTCTTCGATCTCGCCGCCCGAGAGATGCACGACGATCGTGTCGGCGCCGTGCGTGTGAACGCCTTCCTGCGCGCCCACCTCCATCCGCGCGCGAATCACCGAGACGCGATCGTTCTCGAAGATCGGCTTGAAGCTCATGCCGGTGAACGGCGCATCGCCCGGCCGCGATCCCGCCGCCGGCGGCGGCTGCGCCTCGCCCGCGCGCCGCGGCTGCACGACGACGACGCGGCGACTCGGCGGACTGCTTCCGGATGGCGCCGCCGCGTCGTCGGCCCAGACCGCGCGGCCGAGATCGCTGTCGTCGAGAGAAACGATCACGCCCGGCGCATGATCCAATTGCACCAGCGAGCCGGCAGTCGTTTGGTAGACGCGCACGCGAGGCTTCTCGATCGCGGGGCGAGGCGCCCCCGGCGTCGCGCGCTGCGCGGCGGTGCTCGAGCCGATTGTCGTAACCGCCGCGAGCGACGCGGCGATGATCGCAAGCCAGCGCATGGCGACTCTCCGTGAGCGCGCCATGCTACATCGGGTAGGCTCTAGCGCTGAAACCATGGACTATCGGCGATTGGGATCGACGGGCGTGAAGATTTCGCGGCTCGCGCTCGGCTGCGGCAACTTCGGCGGCGTCGGATCGGCGCCGGCGTTCTTCGGCCTGGGAGAGACCGAGGCGCAGGCGTTCGAGCTGATGGATCGCGCGGTCGACGCCGGCATCAACGTCTTCGACACGGCAAACGCGTACGGCGGCGGCCGCAGTGAGGCCTACATCGGCAGATGGCTGAACACGAAAGGCTCCGCGGTCCGCGATCAGCTGCTCGTGAGCTCGAAGGTCTTCAATCCGGTCGGGTCCGGACCGAACGATCGCGGCCTCTCTCGCCGCCACATTCTGCAGCAGGTGGACGCGAGCCTCGCGCGGCTGCAGACCGATCGCCTCGACCTGTATCTCGTTCACGAGCCCGATCCGGAAACACCGATCGAGGAGACGCTGCGCGCGCTCGACGACCTCATGCGCGCGGGAAAGGTGATCTACGTCGGCGCGAGCAACGTCGAGGCGTGGCGGCTCGCGCGCAGCTTGTGGGTGAGCGACGTCCGCCGCGTGTGCCGCTTCGAGTGGGTGCAGAATTCGTACAGCCTGCTCGATCGCGCCGCCGAGCGCGAGCTGTTTCCGCTCTGCGCCGACCAGGGCATCGGGTTCACGGCGTTCAGCCCGCTCGCCGGCGGATGGCTCACCGGGAAGTATCGCGCGCGGGGCGTCTACCCGGACGGCTCACGCATGACGCTGCGTCCCGAGCCGTACCGGCAGCTCGAGCGCGACGACGTGTATCGCGGGCTGGCGGCCCTGACCGACGAGGCGCGCTCGCGAGGCGTGGAGACGGCGGCGCTCGCCGTCGCATGGGCGCTGCATCATCCGCGCGTCGACGCGGCAATCGTCGGGCCCAGGAATGCCGCGCATCTCGACGCGGCGCTGGCCGGCGTGGCGATCGACCTGTCGGCCGAAGATGCGCGCCGGCTGGCGGCGTTGTTCGAGATGCCGATCGCCTGATCGCAGGCCGCCGTTTTTCAGTAAGCTACGCA
>QHWK01000833.1 GCA_003223775.1 Acidobacteriota bacterium | reverse complement strand
CCGATCCTCAAGAACAAGGCCTTCTTCTTCTTCAACTACGAAGAAGAGCGGCGGCCGGCCAAAGGGACGCTGCAGCGCGTGGTGCTCACGCCGGATGCCGCGAACGGTACCTTCAGCTACAACACCGCGGCCGGCGTGCGGCAGGTGAACCTGCTGCAGCTCGCGGCGGCGAACGGCCAGCTCGCGACGCTCGATCCGACGATCGCGAAAGTGCTCGGCGACATCCGGTCCGCGACGGGGACGACGGGAAGCCTCAGCGGCTTGAGCAATCCGCTCGTGCAGCAGTACACCTTCCAGACGCCGACGAACAACTTCAACCCGGCGCCGACCTTCCGCCTCGACTACGACGTGTCGCAGAACCATCGGCTCACCGGCTCGATGAACTACCGGCACATCAACTCGACGCCCGACACGACCAACAACGCGCAGGTGCCGTTCCCCGGCTTCCCGCAGACCGGCAGCCAGCAGTCGACGCGATGGACGACGTCCGAGTCGCTGCGGTCGACGCTGGGATCGCATCTGGTCAACGAGGCGCGCTTCGGCGGCACGGGCGGCGCAACGCTGTTCTCGCCGGAGCTCAACGCGTCGCTGTGGCAGGGCACCGGACTCGGGCAGACCAACGGCTATCGACTGGATCTCTTCAACGCGTGCTGCGGCGCCGGATTCCGTTTGACGAACCCGAACACCGGCAACACGTCGACGAACGGCGGCGGGGCGAACGGGCAGTCGCGCGAAGCGTCCACGTGGGTGGCCGAGGATACCGCCACGTTCATCCGCGGCAAGCACAGCGTGACCTTCGGCGGATCGATGGTGCAGGCGGACGTCTGGATCAAGCAGCAGACGATCGTTCCGACGGCGACCTTCGGCGTCCTGGCGACCGAATCGGCGTCGCAGATGTTCACCGGCGCGAACTTCCCCGGCGCGTCTCAAGCCGACATCACGCAGGCGCAGAACCTCTACGCGATGCTCACCGGCCGCATCAACTCGCTGACGGGCACGGCGCGGATCAATCCCGACGGCAGCGAGTACGTGCCGCTCGGCGAGTCCACGGCGCAGGGCCGCATGCGCGAGCTCGACTTCTACGCGGCGGATCAGTGGCGCGCGAGCACGAACCTGACGGTGAGCGCGGGCGTGCGCTACGTGCTGTCGCTGCCGTTCTATCCAACCAACAACAGCTACACGACGGTGACGCCCGACAGCCTGTGCGGCATCTCGGGCCGCGGCACCGTCGCCGGCTGCAACCTGTTCCAGCCCGGCGCCGTCACCGGCGCGCGGCCGAACTACGTGCAGTATCCGTCCGGCACCTACGCCTACAACGTCGACAGGAACAACATCGCGCCGAGCATCGGCCTCGCCTATCAGATGCCGGGCATGAGCGGCGGCGTCGGCCGCGCGATCTTCGGCGCCGTCGACGGGGACAGCGTCGTGCGCGGCGGGTTCGCGCTCGCGTATCAGCGCCCGGGGATGTCGGACTTCACCGGCGTCTTCGGCAACAACCAGGGCATCCTGCAGACGCTGCAGCGCGACAACACGAACAGCACGCTGCCGATCCTGCTGCGCACCACGCCGACGCTGCCGGCGGCGCCCTCGGTGTCGTATCCGATCGCCACCAACTCGCTGACGAACATCCTCAACGCGTTCGACGCGAACCTGCAGATTCCCTACACGCAGTCGTACACGATCGGCTGGCAGCGCAAGCTGGGGCGCGACACCGCGCTCGAGATCCGCTACGTCGGCAGCCGGCACCGGCAGGACTGGGAGACGATCGATCTCAACGAGCCGAACATCGCCGGCAACGGGTTCGCGAACGAGTTCCGCAGGGCGCAGGCGAACCTGCAGGCGAACATCGCCGCGGGCCGCGGCGCGACGTTCGCCTACACGGGCGCGCCCGGCACGTCGCCGCTGCCGATCTTCCTCGCCTACGCAGAACCCGAACCCGTTCGGGTTCATGTGCAACAACGCCACGGGCTGCACGGCGGGGACGATTCCCAACGGCCTGCTCGGCAACACGACGTTCCGCGCGAACGCCGCCGCGGCGGGGCTGCCGGCCAACTTCTTCGTCGCCAACCCGGACGCGCTCGGCGGCGCGCTCTTGACGACCAACGTCGGCGGCACGCATTACGACTCGATGCAGTTCGAGGTGCGCAAGCGCTTCACCGACGGCGTGCAGTACACGGCGAGCTATGCGTGGGGCCGCGCGTTCATCTCGCAGCGCTACGGGCTGCAGAAGCCGACGGCGGACATTCTGCAGAGCGGTCAGGTCGGCGGCGTCGAGCACGCGTTCAAGACCAACTGGATCTACCAGCTGCCGTTCGGGCGCGAGCAGAAGTGGGCGAGCACGGGGAGCGCGCTGAAGGAGGCCTTCGTCGGCGGCTGGTCGATCGACGGCATCGCGCGCATCCAGACCGGCGAGATGCTCGACTTCGGCAAC
>QHWK01000832.1 GCA_003223775.1 Acidobacteriota bacterium | reverse complement strand
TGCGATGTCGATGACGGCGAGCGCGGCTCGCGCGACCGACGAAAGAGCGCGCTCCCGGTGCGCCGGCTCGACGAGCGGCGCCTGGGTTCCACCGAGGACGCCCGCGTCCGCGGCGAGATCGCGCACAGCCTCCCGCGCCTCCGCGGCGACACGAGACGCGACCACGCGCTTCGCCTCGACCGCAGACTCAAGCCATTCGCGTAGGTCGCCGATGCCGCCGGCGCCCTCTCGCGCGCGCGTGGCAATGACGACGATGTCGCCCGCGCCGTCGCGACGTAGCTGGGCGCGCATGTCCTCGGCGACACGGCTCGCGTCCTCGGGACTCAGAAGATCACTGCGGTTGAGGACGACGATCTGGCGGCGGATGCGCGGCGCGACCCGCCTCAAATAGTCGCCGTGCATGACGTGATCCATGTATTTCTCCGGATCCACGATCCACGCTACGGCGTCGACGCGAGGAAGCAGAACATCCACGCGCTCTCGGTGCTCGAGAGCGATCGAGTCGAAGTCGGGAAGGTCAAGCACGGCAACGTCGGCGAGCGCGCCACCTGCGTGCTCTCGCAGCTCACTGATGCCGAGCCACTGCAACAAGCCCGCGAGTTCGCGCCCCCGACTGGAAGAGACCCACGCAACCGCGTCCGATGTCGTTGGCCGGCGCGCGCCGGCCGGGCTCACGTTCTCTCCGGCGATCGCGTTCAACAACGTCGACTTCCCGACGCCGGTGCCGCCGACGAGCGCGAGGACGTATGCGCTGCTTGGGAAGCCGAGCCGGGCACGCGCCGTGTCGCGTGTCGCGACTGCGGCGCTTGCGTCGAGGCCGACCGTCTTCGCGG
>QHWK01000122.1 GCA_003223775.1 Acidobacteriota bacterium | reverse complement strand
GTCCCGCGTACATGACGTTCGACATCGACGGCGTCGATCCGGCGTTCGCGCCCGGCACCGGCACGCCGGAGGTGGGCGGGCTCACGAGCCACGAGGCGCAGCAGCTCGTGCGCGGCCTCGCGGGCCTCGATCTCGTCGGCGGCGACGTCGTCGAAGTGGCGCCGCCCTTCGACGGCCCCGGGCAGATCACGTCGCTGCTCGCCGCGAACCTCCTGTTCGAATTCCTCTGCGCGCTCGTGCCGCGGCCGGAGTAAGCTCGCCGCGATGACGCTCCTCGACGACGTGAGGTACGCGGTGCGGTCGCTGGCGCGGCAGCCGACGTTTACAGCGGTCGCCGTGCTGACGCTCGTGCTCGGCATCGGCTTGAACACGGCGATCTTCAGCGTGATCAAAGCGGTGATCCTGAACCCGCTGCCGTACCGCAATCCGGATCGGCTGGTCGTCGTCACCGAGCAGAACCCCGACGGCAATCCGGATCTCGTGGCGCCGCTCACCTTCGTCGACTGGCAGGCGCAGTCGCGCGCGATTCCGGCGCTCGCCGCGTTCAAGCAGCTGCGCTACGCGTTCGCCGGCGCCGATGCGCCGCTCAACGTGCCGAGCGTGCGCGCGACGCCGAATCTCTTCGCGCTCGTCGGTGCGAACGCGATGCTCGGCCGGACCTTCGTCGAGGACGAGGGGCGCCCCGGCAGCGATCGCGTCGCCGTCCTGAGCCGCGCGTTCTGGCAGCGTCACTTCGGCGGATCGCCCGGCGTGATCGGGCGCACGATTCAGCTCGACGCGCAGCCCTACACCGTCGTCGGCGTGATGCCGCAGGAGTTCGACTTCCCGCCGGGCGCCCGCGTGGATGTCTGGACGCCCCTCAGCTTCGATCCGAACGACGCGCACGGCCGATCGCGCAAGGGCCGCTCGCTGAGCGTTGTCGGACGGCTCGCCGACGGCGTGCCGCTCGAGCAGGCGCAGCGCGAGATGTCGCTGATTGCGGCGCGGCTCGCCGCCGCGTATCCGGACAGCAACACCGGATGGGGCGCGCGCATCGTCTCGGCGCAGCAGCAGCTCGTGACGACGGTGAAGCCGGCGCTGCTCTTGATCACGGGCGCTGTCGGGTTCCTGCTGCTGATCGTGTGCGCGAACGTCGCGAACCTGATCCTCGCGCGGCTCTCGAGCCGGCGGATGGAGCTCGCCGTGCGGGCCGCGCTCGGCGCGGGCCGATGGCAGCTCGCGCGCCAGGTGCTCATCGAGACGCTGGTGCTCGCCGTCAGCGGCGGCGTCGTCGGCTTGGCGGTGGCGTGGGCCGGCGTGCGGTTCGTCCAGTCGCTCCCCGAAGGCAGCCTTCCGCGGATGCAGGACGTGCGGCTCGACGCGGGGGTCGTGCTCTTCGCGCTGGCCGCGTCGATCGTCGTCGCGGTGGCGTCGGGCCTGGTGCCTGCGCTGCACGCCTCGCGCAACGGCCTGCGCGATACGACGAATGCCTTCACCGGCACGGCGAGCGGATCGGGCGTGCGGCTGCTCGGCGCGCTCGTCGTCGTCGAAGTGGCCGTCGCGCTCGTGCTGCTCGTCGGCGCCGGTCTCATGACGCGCAGCTTCGCGGAGTTGATGCGCGTCTCGCCCGGCTTCGAGCCGCGCAACCTGCTCGCGGTGCAGATCTATCTGCCGCAGGCGAAGTACAAGACGGCGGTCGATCGCACGCGCTTCTACAAGGAGGCGGTGCACCGCATCGCTGCGCTGCCCGGCGTGCAGTCGACGGCCGCCGTGAGCGCGCTGCCGATGTATCCGGTGGGGATCGATTTCGCGCTGCCGTTCACGATCGAGGGACACGCACCGCCCGCCAACGGCGAGGAGCCTCGCGCCGATATCCGCATCGCGACGCCGGGCTACTTCGAGACGATGAAGATCGCGCTGCGCCGCGGCCGCACGATCGGCGAACGCGATCTGCCCGGCCTGCCGGGCGCGATGGTGATCAACGAGACGATGGCGCGGCGGTATTTCGCCGGCGAGGATCCGATCGGCAAGGTGGTCCGCAATCCGCACGGCCGCGCGGAAGTCGTCGGCGTGGTCGGCGACGTGAAGCACTACGGCCTCGACGGCGAGCCGCGCGCCGAGCTCTTCATGCCCGCGTGGCAGCAGCCGCTGAACGGCATGGCGCTCGTCATCCGGACGGCGTCCGATCCGCAGGCGTTCGTCGATTCGATCCGACGCGAGATTCTCGCGATCGATGCCGAGCAGCCGATCTACGACGCCAGCGCGATGGTGGACGTCGTGTCGCGATCCGTCTTCCTGCCGCGCATCAGCATGCTGCTCGTCGGCGCGTTCGCGCTCTCGGCGCTGCTCCTCGCCGTCGTCGGCATCTACGGCGTCGTCTCGTACACGGTTGCGCAGAGGACGCGCGAGCTCGGGCTGCGCATGGCGCTCGGCGCCGATGCCGGCGCGACCGTACGCCTCGTGATGAGCCGCAGCCTCTGGCTCATCGGCGCGGGCACGCTGTGCGGCCTGGTCGCCTCCGCCGCGCTGGCGCGTCTGATCGCAGGTCTGCTGTATGCGACCGGCCCGTTCGATCCGGTCGTGTTCGCCAGCGTCTCGCTGCTGCTCGGCGCGGCCGGCGCGATCGCAACGATGATTCCGGCCCGCCGCGCGACGCGCGTAGATCCGATCGTCGCGCTGAGGGTGGAGTAAGAGCTTTCGCGTCTTCGCGGCCTTCGCGTCTCCGCGGCCTTTGCCTGCTTTGCGTTCTTCCAGTTGAGCTCGCCGTTCGGCCGCGGGCCGCGTACACTGAAAGCACTTCTTTTCATGATTTTCTCGAGCCTGGCTGTGGCCCTCGTGTCGATGGTTCTCGCCTCGGCGGCGCCGCGCGACGCGGCGCGGCCGCGTATTGTCGTGCTCGGCGACAGCCTCGCGTCGGGCCGCGGCATCGGCGCAGACCATGCGTTTCCGGCCGTGCTCCAGGAGAAGCTCGACGATGAAGGCCTCGAGTTCGAGATGGTGAACGGCGCGATCTCGGGCGACACCTCGTCGCGCGCGCTGCGGCGGTTCGAGCCGCTGCTCGACGGCGACGTGCGCGTGCTCGTGATCGAGCTCGGGGCCAACGACGGTCTGCGCGGCGTCCCCGTCGCGCAGGTGAAAGCCAACTTGAGCCGCGTGATCGAGGCGGCGCAGGCGCGCGGCATCACCGTGCTTTTGTGCGGCATGGAGGCGCTGCCGGTGCACGGCTGGGACTACACGGTGGCGTTCCACAACGCGTACGCCGAGCTCGCGAAGCAATACGACGTGCCGCTCGTGCCGTTCATCCTGATGAACGTGATCGGCAACCGCGATCTGATGCAGCCGGATCGCGCGCACCCGAACGCCGCTGGCGCGCGCGCGATCGCCGAGAACATCTGGCCCTATCTCAAGCCGCTCCTCGCCGGGAAAGCCGCGCTCCCTGCGTGGTAGCATCGCGGGCGGGATGAAGCGCGCGCTGATCGCTCTTGCGCTGCTCGCCGCCGCCGCCGTCCGCTCTCAGGCGGCGGCGCCGATTCGCTATCGCCTCTCGTTTCCCGAGCCGCAGCATCGCTGGATGCAGGTGCAGGCGACGTACACCGATCTCCCGAGCGCCGCGCTCGAGCTGCGCATGAGCCGCTCCTCGCCCGGCCGCTATTCGCTCCACGACTTCGCGAAGAACGTGTACGACGTCCACGCCGCCGACGAGAGCGGCCGCGAGCTGGCGGCGACGAGGCCGGATCCGTACGGCTGGACCATCGCGCGGCACGGCAGCAGCGTGACGCTGAACTACAAGGTGTTCGGCGATCGCGTCGACGGCACCTACCTCGCGGTGGACGAGACGCACGCGCACGTCAACATGCCGGCGGCGATCATGTGGGCGCGCGGGCTCGACGATCGTCCCATCGAGGTCGCGTTCGAGCAGCCCGCCGGCACGCGCTGGCGCGTGGCGACGCAGCTGCACGCCGCCGGCGCGTCCGGCGCCGATCGCTTCGAATTCACCGCGCCGAACCTGCAGTACTTGATGGACAGCCCCGCGGAATTCGGTCCGATCGTGATGCGGCAGTTCGCGGTCGGCGCGAGCACCTTCCGCTTCGCGCTGCACCATACGGGCAGCGACGCCGAGGTCGACGGCTACGTGAAGGACGTCGAGAAGATCGTGCGCGAGGAGCGCGCGATCTACGGCGAGTATCCGGCGTACGAGCCGGGCTACTACACGTTCCTCGCCGACTATCTGCCGTACGCGAACGGCGACGGCATGGAGCATCGCAACAGCACCGTGATCACCTCCTCGGCGTCGATCGCGAGCGCGCGCACCCGCCTGCTCGACACGGTCGCGCACGAATTCTTCCACTGCTGGAACGTCGAGCGCATCCGGCCGCAGGGGCTCGAGCCGTTCGACTTCGATCGCGCCGATCTCTCCGGCGAGCTCTGGCTCGCCGAGGGCTTCACGCAGTACTACGGCCCGCTCGTGCTGCAGCGAACCAAGCTCGTCGATCTCGCGGAGACCGCGCGGACGTTCACCGGTCTGATCGAAACGGTGTCGGGGCCGGGCCGCCTCGTGCGCTCGGCGGAGGAGATGAGTCGCATGGCGCCGTTCATCGACGGCGGCCGCACCGTCGATCGCACCAACTGGCCGATCACCGTCATCTCGTACTATCCGTTCGGCGGCGCAATTGCGCTGGCGCTCGATCTGTCGCTGCGCGCGCGATCGGACAGCCGCGTCTCGCTCGATGATTTCATGCAGGCGATGTGGCGTACGTACGGCAAGCCGGGCGGCGCGCGAGAGGGCTACGTCGACCATCCGTACACGATCGCCGACGCCGAGGCGACGCTGGCCGAGGTGAGCGGCGATCGCGCCTTCGCGCGCGACTTCTTCGCGCGCTACGTCGAGGGCCACGACGAGGCGAACTACGGGCCGCTTCTCGCGCGCGCCGGCTTCGCGCTGCGCAAGCGCAATCCCGGGCGCGCGTGGCTCGGCGATGTGCGGTTGGAGTCGCGCGGCAGCGGCGCTCGCGTCGCCGAGCTCGTCGCGCCGACGTGGCCGATCTACGCCGCCGGCGTGGACCTGGACGACGAGCTGCAGCAGATCGACGGAGCGCGGGTCGCGGGGCCCGGCGACGTGACGGCCGCGTTGCAGCGGCACAAGCCGGGCGACACGATCGCGATCGTCTACGCGAACCGCGCTGTCGCCTCGAAGACGGCGACCATCACGCTCGCCGAGGATCCGCACATCGACGTCGTCGCGCTCGATCCTGACGCGTCGCAGCGCGCGTTCCGCGATCGCTGGCTGAACAGCCAGGAGTCGGCGGCGAGGATCAGGTAGACGTGGGCCTTCCCTGGCTGCGCGTGCTCGACACACTGCTTGGCGTCACCGATCTCGCGCGCAGCTTCAAGATTCGCTCGTTGACCGACGAGCAGAAGCAGCAGGAGCAGCAGCTCGAGGCGGTTGGCCGCGGCGGCAGCGCCCTCGAGGCGCGCCTGGCGGGTGTCGTGGTCGCCGCGCTGAAGGAGGCGTTCGACCGCGACACGCGGCGGCTCGAGCTCGAGCGCGAGCAGGTGGCGATGGAGCGCGAGCGGGCGGAGCGCGCGCTGCGGCTTGAGCTGCGGCGGCAGGCGGGCGACCGCGAGATCGGCCGTCTGCGGCTGCTCGCCGGCGGCGCGATCGCGAGCTGGCTCGGCACGCTGTTCTTCTCGGCGCGGCTCGTCGGCGGACCGCCCGCCGCGCGCGCCCTTCTCGGCGGCGGCTGGGTGCTGCTCCTCGCCGCGGTGGCCGTCTCCTTCAGCGCGCAGGCGCGCGTGGCGGCCGCGCTCGACAGCACGACCGACGATCGCGCGATCTCGTCGGGCGCCGGCGGCGTGCTCGCCGTCTGGCTGATCGTCGCCGGCCTCGCGCTGGTAGGAGTCGCGGTACTCGTCTGATCGTGTAGGGCGAGGCTTTCAGCCTCGCCGAGGCGACCCTGAAAGGGTCGCCCTACATCGGTACGGCGCCGCCTACGTCGACGCGAAGAGCACTCCCGGCGACATCTTCCATTCGGGATCGATGGCGCGCTTCACCGCGCGCATCTCGTCGATCCCCTCCTCGCCGTACATGTCGCGCAGCAGCGCCTGCTTGGTCGGGTTGCGGCCGACGCCGTGCTCGGCGAGCGGCGAGCCGCCCAGCCGCCGCACCGCACGCCCGAATTCGCGGATCGCGTCGCGCCCCGACTCGACGTCCGCGAGCGAGCGCGGGATCACGTTCGGGTGCAGGTTGCCGTCCGAGATGTGCCCCCACACCGCCGCGTCGAGGCCGCGGCGCCGGAATTGCTCGTCGTAGATCGCCATCAGCTCGCCGACGTGCTCGAACGGCACGATCATGTCGGCGGCGGTCTTCTCGATGCGCCGATCGATCGACTGCTTCGCGCGCCCGACGCGCGCGTTGACGCCGGAGGGGACCGCCTCGCGCAGCGCGAGCAGTTGCTGGCGGCGGACGGTGTCGCCGGGCACGGCAATCTCCACACGATCCAGCACGCCCGCGGCCTCGAGCACGCGGCAGAACCGCACGAGCGGCGAATCAGGCGCGTTCCGATCGCGCGCGCGGCCGATCTCGTCGAACGCCTGCGCCGCGCCGATCGCGGGCGGCAGCTCCAGCGTGACGAGCAGCGCAATCGACGCCTCGGGAGGAATCGCGACGCCGTGGGCGCGATCGGCGCCGTCCTCGCGCAGCAGCGCCAGGCAGCGCGCGTCCATGTGCTCGATCGCCGCGATGTCGATGCCGCGCTCGTTCGCGCTCTCCCACGCGGCGCGCGCCTGATCTCGCAGCGTCGCCACGAAGCGAAGCGCGGCGCCGCGTTCGTCGAACGGCACGAACGCCAGGCACTCGGCCCTTCGCGCGTGCTGCACACGCAGCGTCACGCTCGTCACGACGCCGAGCGTCGAACCCGCCGTCTTCCGCACACGTGCGTCCCCGCTCGATGTCGAGCACGTCGCCATTCGGCAGCACGATCGTGATCGCGCGCACCCACTCGCGCGTCGTTCCGTACTTGAACGTCGCCGCCCCGGCTGCGTTGGTGGCGACGATGCCGCCGGCGAAGGCGCCGGTGAAGGTGGGAACGGGCGGGTAGCCTTTGCCGGCGCGCGCGAGCGCGGCATCGAGCTCGACGAGCGAGACGCCCGCGCCGACGCGAACCCGGTCGGCGCCGACGTCGAGAATCCGATTGAGCCGCGACGTCGCGAGCAGCAGCTCGCCGCGCGGCGTCGCGCCGCCGGTCAGCGACGACTGCGCGCCGATGGGGAGCACGGCCGCGCTCGACCGCACGAGCGCCGCGACCTCCGCCTCCGACGCCGGCGCCGCGAGGCCGCTTGCGAAGCCGCCGGCGAAGTGCGCCGCGTCCTCGAGGTGCGCCGCGAGCACGTCCGCGTCGCGCGCGATCCGCGGCAGCGGGGCCGGGCCGTCGGCCGCGGATCGCGCGCGAATCGAGCCATTCGGCATCGGGCTATAGTAGTGGGATGCGAAGACGAGCCGTTCTCGCCGGCGTTGCGCTCCTGGCCGCGCTCGTCGCGCCGCACGCCGCGCGCGCGCAGGGCGCAGACGCGATCGATGCGCCGCGGATCTCGATGGCCGACTTCAAGAAGCTCGTCGCCGCGAAGAACGTCGTCGTCGTCGATACGCGCAACCCGGACGCCTTTCCGCTCGGCCACATCGCGGGCGCGCTGCTGCTGCCGCCCGAGGGCCGGCTGACGTGGCCCGACGAGTACGAGAAGGTCGTGCAGCGTCTGATTGCCACCAGGAAGCCGGTCGTCACCTACTGCGCGTGACAGGACGAGTTCACGAGCGCCCGTGCGGCGCTCATGCTCAAGGAGCGCGGCGTGAAGAACGTGCGCGCGCTGCGCGGCGGCTGGAATCAGTGGTTCAACGAAGGCAACCCGATCGTCAAAGGCGAGAAATGATCCTGACGATCGCAAGGCAGGAAGGCAGAAGGGCAGCAAGGCAGGAATTCAAGGCAGAGTTCGTCCTTCGTAGTTCCTGCCTTCCTGCCTTCCCTCCTTGAATTCCTGCCTTTCTGCCTTACTGCCCTCCTGCCTTGCCACTGTCTGAAGAGAGCATCTTGATCAGTCGGTACTGAAATTCCAGGCCCTCGAAAAACTGCTTCACGCCGACGCGCTCGTCCCTGCCGTGCGCGCGGACGTCGTCGATGTCGCCGAACGTGCCGTCGACGCCGTAGGTGGGAACCTCGCCGTTGCGCAGGAACAAGCCGTCGGTGGCGCCGGTGCTCATCACCGGCACGACGATCGCGCCCGGAAACATCGCCTTCGTCAGCGTCTCGACCGCCGTCATCACGTCGGGCCGAAGCGGCGACGGCTTGCTTGGCGTCGCGTCGCCGACGAACGACACCTTGATCTTCGGATCCGCGAGTACCTATCGTCGCCACGCACGTCGTCCGCATCATGGCGTTCCAGTACGGCAGCTGCGCGGAGAGACGCGCGGCGGCGGCGAGATCGGGCGTCGATTTCGCGACGGCCCGCATGTCGGCCGCCACTTTCGGATCCGCTTCCACGGCCGCCGATCGCTCGAAGTAGGCGCGCGTCACCTCGTTCAGCTGCACCGGGAAATCGAACTTCGACACGCGCGCGAGCCCTTCAGACAGGTGGTAGATCGCGTTGTCCTTCACGGGCAGCGAGCTGTGGCCGCCGGCGTTGGCCACCTCGAGGCGGAAGTTCTGGAACACTTTCTCGCTCGCCTGCACTTCGTTGGTCAGGTACTTGCCCTTGCGCATGTTGCCGCCGCCGCCTTCGTTGATCGCGAACTCGGCGTCGATCAGGTCCTTGTGGTTCTTCACGAGCCAGTCGACGCCGTTGAAATTGCCGCCTTCCTCGTCGGCCGTGAGCGCGAGGATGAGATCGCGGTCGGGGACGAAGCCTTCCTCCTTCAGCCGAATCACGTCGGCGACGAACTGCGCCGCCATCGCCTTGTCGTCGCTCGTGCCGCGGCCATAGAACCAGCCGTCCTTCTCGAGAAAGGTGAACGGATCGAACGACCAGTCCTCGCGCTTCGCCTCGACGACGTCGAGGTGCGCGAGGAGCAGCAGCGGCCGCCGCGCGCCGGTGCCGTGATAGCGGACGACGAGGTTGTGCTTCCGCGGATCGGGGCCGAGGAGGTGGATGTCGGCGTCCGGAAATCCCGCCGCCCGCAGCCGCGCGGCCATCGCCTCGGCCGCTTTCGTCACGTTTCCTGCAGGCGTGTCGGTCGTGTTGATCTCGACGAGCTCTTTGTAGATCTCACGCGCGCGCGCGTCGTTCGGTCCGGACTGCGCGGCGAGCGAGGTCGACACGAGAACAGCGGCAAGAATGGCTCTCATGGCCAGGATTATAGGTCGGCCTGCCGCGGCGGCGTCGCGGACCGGAACCAATTCTTGTACAAATAATCTTCGTGATCTTCGTGGTTCTTCGTGTCTTCGTGGTTCCGGCTTGAACTCGATATACTCGGATCGATGCGGTTCGCGCCCGAGTATGTCGCCTGCGTCCTCAACGAAAACTTCGAGGACGCGAAAGCGCTCCTGCTCGCGCCGATGATGGCGATCAACTACGCGCACCTGGTGATGCTCGACGCGCAGGGCATCGTGCCGCGCGAGGCTGCGCACGAGCTGCGCGTCGCGCTCGACGGGATCTCGCTGGACGCGATCCGCGCCGTCAAGTACGACGGAACCTGCGAGGACCTCTTCTTCTACATCGAGCGGCTCCTCGTCGAGGCCTGCGGCGAGGCGGTCGCCGGCCGGCTGCACACCGCGCGATCGCGCAACGACATCGACATGACGATGTACCGCATGCGCCAGCGCGAGTTCGTCCTCGGCCTCGCCGCCGCCAGCTTTTCGCTGCGCGCGTCGCTGCTCGATCTCGCCGAACGCCACCGCGGCACGATCCTCGCCGTCCACACGCACACGCAGCGCGCGCAGCCGACGACCGTCGCCCACTACTTCCTCGCGATGATCGAGCAGCTCGAGCGCGACGCCGTGCGGTTGAAGGGCGCCTACGATCGCACGAACCGCAACCCGCTCGGCGCCTGCGCGATCACCGGCACCGGCTTTCCGATCGACCGCCGGCTCACCTCCGAGCTGCTCCTCTGGTGCACCTCGGAGTTCGGCTACATGCGGCTCGGCGACGGCTACGTGCAGTGCAGCAGCATCATGCCGCAGAAGCGCAACCCCGTCGCGCTCGAGCACGCGCGCGCCATCGGCAGCAAGGCGCTCGGCCAGGCGCAGGCGATCGTCACCGCGGTTCACAACACGCCGTTCGGCGACATCGTCGACACGGAGGACGACCTGCAGCCGCTCGTGTTCGCGATGTTCCGCGACGCGACGCGCGCGGTCACGCTCGTCGGCGCCGCGATGACCACCGCGGAATTCGACGCGCCCTGTCTCGAGGCGCGCGCCGCCGACGGCTGGACGACGCTCACCGAGCTCGCGGACACGCTCGCGCGCGACGAAGGCGTGCCGTTCAAGACCGCGCACGCAATCGCTGCACGGCTGGTCGCGGGGCGCCAGCGCGCGCCCGAGCGGTCGCTCGCCGACCTGCTCGCCGACGCCTCGGCGGAGCTGCTCGGCGCGCCAATCCGCTACTCGGACGCGCACCTCGCGCGCATCCTCAGCGCGCGGCATTTCGTCGAGGTCCGGCGAACCTTCGGCGGGCCGGCGCCGGAGGAGACGGCGCGCGCGGCGCAGGCCTCCGTCGACGAGCTCGCCTCCGATCGCGCGTGGCTGACGGCCGCCACCGGCGCGCTCGCGGCCGCCGAGCGGATGCTCGCCGAGCGCGCGGCCGCGCTGTGACGCGCCACACGCTCCAGGTGATCGCGATCGAAGCCGCGGTCATCCTCGCGCTCGTGTGGTTCGGCCGGTTGTTCTCGTGAGCGCGCTCGACTGGCTCGTCGTCGTCGCCTACGTCGCGTGGATCATCGTCGACGGGCTGCGGCGATCGAAGGCGACGAACCAGGTCGACGGCTACCTCCTCGCGAATCGGTCGCTGCCGTGGTTTGCCGTCGGCCTGTCGGTGATGGCCACGCAG
>QHWK01000121.1 GCA_003223775.1 Acidobacteriota bacterium | reverse complement strand
GAACACGCGGCCCGTGCGGTTCGCGCCGTGCGCCGCCGGCGCGAGGCCGATGAGCAGCATCCGCGCCGCCGGATCGCCGAAGCCCGGAACCGGCTTGCCCCAGTAAATCTCGTCGCGGAACGCCCGCCGCTTGACTCGCGCAATTTCAGCGCAGTACGTCCGCAGCCGCGGGCAGCGATCGCAGGAGATGATCGAATCGCGAACGGCCCTTAAAGAAAGCAAAGATCGATCCTCAAAAAAAGGGGTCGTACCCCTTTTTCAAAAAAGGGGTACGACCCCTTTTTTCACCAGACGCGGCAGGCCGTCGTCCGCACCATCGGCGCGTTCGCCTTGCACGAGAAGGCCTGCGCGAACTCCGGCATGTTCGACACGACGCCGTTCACGCGGTAGCGCGGCGGCGCGTGCGGGTTGGTCTGCGCCAGCAGGCGCTCGCGCTCGGGGCGCGTGTTCTGGCACCAGCTCTGGCCGTAGCTGACGAAGAAGCGCTGCTCGGGTGTGAAGCCGTCGAGCATCTTTGCGCCGGCGGCGGCCGGCGACGCGAGATACGCCATCAGCGCGATGCGCGTCCCGCCGTTGTCGGCCGCGTTCTCGCCGAGCGTCAGCTTGCCGTTCAGCTTCACCTCGTCCACCGCCGTGAACGACGAGTATTGGTCGACGATGCACTTGGCGCGATCGTCGAAGGCTGTGGCGTCTTCGGGCGTCCACCAGTCCTTCAGGTTGCCCTGCGCGTCGAACTGCCGCCCCTCGTCGTCGAAGCCGTGCGTCAGCTCGTGGCCGATGATCGATCCGCCCGCGCCGTAGTTCACGGCCGGATCGGCGCCCGCCTTGTAGAACGGCGGCTGCAGGATGCCGGCGGGGAAGTTGATGTTGTTCTGCAGCGGGTTGTAGTACGCATTCACGGTCGGCGGCGTCATCTCCCACTCGCCCTTGTCGAGCGGCTTGCCGATCCGGTTCATCTGCCGGTGGAACTCGAACTGGTTCGCGCGCTGCGAGTTGCCGAGCGCGTCGCCGCGGGCGATGCCGAGCGCGCTGTAGTCGCGCCACTTGTCGGGGTAGCCGATCTTGTTCGCGACGGCGTGCAGCTTGACGATCGCCTGCTGACGCGTCGCGTCGGTCATCCACGAGAGGCCCTTGATGTCGGTCTCCATCGACGACTCGAGCTCGCGCACCATCTTCAGCGTGTCTTCCTTCGCCGCCGGGCCGAACGCCTCGCGCACGAACGCCTTGCCCAGCGCCTCGCCGAGATCGCTGTCGGTGTACTGCACGCAGCGCTTCCAGCGCGGGCGCAGCTCCTTTGCGCCGGTGAGCGTGAGGCCGTAGAAGCGGAAGTTCTCGTCGACGAACGGCGCCGAGAGCACCGCCGCCGACGCGTGCACGAGCTGCCAGCGGAGATAGGTGCGGAGATCGGCGGTCGGCGTCGACGCGGCGAGCTGGTCGAACGCCTTGAAGAATTCGGGGACGGTGACGTTGAGCGCGTCGATCGCCGGCGAGCCGACGCCCTTGAAGTACTCGCTCCAGACGAAGCTCGGCGTGAGCGTCTGCAGCTCGGTCGGGCCCATGCGGTGATACAGCGCCGACGGATCGCGCCGCGCGACGACGTCGAGCGACG
This sequence comes from Acidobacteriota bacterium, assembly GCA_003223775.1. Taxonomy (GTDB): domain Bacteria; phylum Acidobacteriota; class Vicinamibacteria; order Vicinamibacterales; family CAVVIG01; genus QHWK01. The sequence goes on along the minus strand of QHWK01000121.1, from coordinate 9,570 downwards.
CTTTGGCGAGCGCCGTCTCGATCTTCATCACCGTCTCGGCATCGCTCGTCGCGGCAGCGCTGTCCGTCTTTGCGCGCGCCGCCGATCCGCCGACGAGCGCGAGCATCCGGCCGACGTGCTCGACGTACTGCTTGCGCAGCTCGACCGACTTCGGATCGTCGCGGAAGTAGTAGTCGCGATCGGGGAGGCCGATGCCGCCCTGATCCGCAATCGCGCGGACGACGCTCGCGTCCTTGAAGTCGGCCTCTGCGCCGAAGCTGAAGAACGCGTTGACGCCTATCGTGTGCAGCTCGGCGACGAGCGGCGCGAGCTGGCGGACGCTCGAGAGCGCGGCGATTTTCGCGAGCGCGGGATCGAGCGCCGCGGCGCCGCGCGCGTTGATGCGCGCCTCGTCCATGCAGCTCGCGTAGTAGTCGCCGATCTTCTTCGCCTCGGGGTCGGTCGCCTTCGACGCGTCCTCGAGGATCTTCCGCAGCCGCGTCTCGTTCTCCTCCTGCAGCCGCTCGGCAACGCCCCACGCAGACCGGTCCGGTGGAATTGGCTGGCTCTTCGTCCAGCCGCCGCACGCGTAGGCGTAGGACGAACGTGAACGCGATCAGATGACGGCGCATAGGCATCCTTGAGAAAAGGGGTCGTACCCCTTTTTCGATCGAATCACCCCGAAAAAGGGGTACGACCCCTTTTTTCTACCAGACGCGGCACGCGGGTGTCCGCACCATCGGCGCGTTCGCCTTGCACGAGAACGCCTTCGCGAACTCCGGCATGTTCGATACGGGGCCGTTCGCGCGGTACTTGTTGGACGAATGCGGATTGGTGGCCGCCTTCAGCCGCTCCGCCTCCGGCCGTGCGCTCTCGCACCACTGCTGCGCCCATCCTAGGAACACGCGCTGCTCGGGCGTGAAGCCGTCCACCTTCTCCTTCATCTTGGCCCCTGGGCCCGCCAGGTACGCCATGAGCGCGAGGCGAAGGCCGCCGTTGTCCGCGGTGTTCTCGCCGAGCGTCAGCCGGCCGTTGATCTTCGTGTCGCCGGCGACGGTGTAGCCGGAATACTGCTCGGCCACGCACGCGGCGCGCTCCTCGTACGCTTTCCCGTCGGCCGCGGTCCACCAGTCGCGCAGGTTGCCGTCGCCGTCGTACTTCCGCCCTTGATCGTCGAAGCCGTGCGTCAACTCGTGTCCTATGACGGCGCCCGCGGCGCCGTAGTTCATCGCCGGGTCGCGTCCGGCGCGATAGAACGGCGGCTGGAGAATGCCGGCGGGGAAGTTGATGTTGTTGCGATCGGGGCTGTAGTACGCGTTCACGGTCGGCGGCGTCATGCTCCACTCGCCGCGATCGACCGGCTGCCCGATTTTGGCCAGCGTCCGCGCGCGGCTGAACGCCAGCGCCCGCTCGCGGTTCCCGAGCGCATCGTCGCGCGCGACGCGGACGCTCGAGTAGTCGCGCCACGTGTCGGGATAGCCGATCCGATCGACGACTTTGTTCAGCTTCACCATCGCCGCTTTTTTCGTCTCGCCGCTCATCCACGACGCCGCGTCGATGTCCTGCTGCATCGCCGTCTTGATGTCCTGCACCATCTTCAGGGTGTCGGTCTTCGCCTGCGGGCCGAACGTCTCTTCGACGAACGCCTTGCCGAGCGCTTCGCCCAGCCGCTCGTCGGTCTCGATGACGCAGCGGCGCCAGCGCGGTGCCTGTTCCTGCTGGCCGGCGAGCGTGCGGCTGAAAAAATCGAAGTCGGCGTCGGCAAATGCCTTCGGGAGCAGATCGGCTGATTGATGGAGGACGTGCCAGCGAAGGTACGCCTTGATGTCGGCCGTCGACGACGACGAGCCGACAAGGCGATCGAGCGCCTTGAAGTAGTCGGGCACCGCGACGTTCACGACCTGGAACTTCGGCGCCTCGGCCGAAGCGGCGTACTTGCGCCAGCTGAAGTTCGGAATCGTCGCCTGCAGATCGTTGAGCGCGATCGTATGCAGCGTGTTCTTTGGATCGCGGCGCTGCACGCGATCGAGCGACGCGGTTGCGAGCGCGGTCTCGATCGACAGCACGGCGTTCGCGTCGGCCGTCGCGCGATCCGCCGGCGCGCCGGCGAGCGCGAAGATCCTCTCGATAGCTGCCGCAAATTTTTTCCTGAGATCCACCGATCGATCGTCGGTCTTCAGGTAGTACTCACGATCGGGCAGGCTGAGGCCGCCCTGATCGAGGTCGGCGATCTGCTGCGTCGGGTCGCCGAGGACGTCGGTCTGCGCGCCGAAGCGGAACAGCGCGGGAACCCCCATCGCGTGCAGATGCGCGGCGAGCACCGGCAGATCGTCGGGGTTGACGAGCTCCTCGATCGTCGCGAGGTCGGAGGCGACCGGCGAGAGACCCTCCGCTTCGATCTTCGACTCGTCCATGCAGGCCGCGTAGTACCCGGCCGCCTTCGCGCGATCACCGTCGGCGCCGGGCGTCTCCAGGATGCGACGCAGGATTGCCAGATTCCGCTCCTGCACCTCCGTGATGCGCCCGTACGATCGGCGGTCCGCCGGGACTGGGTTTTTCGCCACCCAGCCGCCGCACGCGAACTGGTAGAAATCGACGCACGGATCGGCTTTGCGATCGAGCGCCTCGACGTCGACGCCTCTCACGTCGGCCCGAGCCGACTGAGCCATCGTCAGCGCCGTCGCAGCGGGGATCGCAACGAACGTCAGGGCGAAAACAAGGCGACGCATGGTTTTCCTTCGCGCAAACCCAAGGTACAATTGATGGTTGCTCCGATGAGCTGAAAGGAACCCGGTTCCGTGAGATACATCTCACCGAAAGACGCGGCAGACCTCGATGAGACCGAGACGCGCGAGTGGCTCGACTCTCTTGATTATGTGCTGCACAGCGGCGGGCCGGCAAAGGTCGCGCGGCTGCTGCGCGAGCTGACGATTCACGCGCGACAGAACGGCGTCAAGCTTCCCTTCTCCGCGAAAACCCCCTACATCAACACGATCCCCGCCGACGAGCAGGTGCTCATGCCGGGCAGCCCGGACCTCGAGCGCCGCATCAAGAGCCTGGTGCGGTGGAACGCCGCCGCGATGGTCGTCCGCGCGAACAAGGCGGAAGAGGGGATCGGCGGACACATCTCGACCTACGCGTCGGCGGCGACGCTGTACGAGGTCGGCTTCAACCATTTCTTCCGCGGCCACGGCACCGGCGACGCCACCAGCGACGGCGACGTGATCTACTTCCAGGGCCACGCCGCGCCGGGCATTTATGCGCGCGCGTACCTCGAAGGCCGGATCGACGAGTCGCACCTCGAGAACTTCCGCCGCGAGACGAAGCCGGGCGGCGGCCTCTCGTCGTACCCGCATCCGTGGTTGATGCCCGACTTCTGGGAATACCCGACGGTGTCGATGGGCCTCGGCCCGATCATGGCGATCTATCAGGCGCGCTTCATCCGCTACCTCGAAGATCGCGGGCTGAAGCCGGCGTCGCGCGCGAAAGTCTGGGCGTTCCTCGGCGACGGCGAGACCGACGAGCCCGAAGCGCTCGGCGCCATCACGCTGCCGGCGCGCGAAAAGCTCGACAACCTGATCTTCGTGATCAACTGCAACCTCCAGCGCCTCGACGGCCCGGTGCGCGGCAACGGCCAGATCGTCCAGGACCTCGAGGCGGCGTTCCGCGGCGCCGGCTGGAACGTGATCAAAGCGCTCTGGGGGCGCGAGTGGGATCCGCTGCTCGCCAAAGATCGCGACGGCGTGCTCGTCAAGCGCATGGGCGAGATCGTCGACGGGCAGTATCAGAAGTACGCCGTCTCGGACGGCGCGTACCTCCGCGAGCATTTCTGGGGCGGCGATCCGCGGCTGCTCGACATGGTGAAGCACCTGTCGGACGACCAGCTGAAGAAGATGACGCTCGGCGGCCACGATCCGATCAAGGTCTACAACGCGTACAAGGCGGCGGTCGAGCACAAGGGATCGCCGACCGTCGTCCTCGCGCGGACGATCAAGGGCTACGGCCTCGGCGAGGCCGGCGAGGGCAAGAACATCACGCACCAGCAGAAGAAGATGAACGAAGACGAGCTGCGGGCGTTCCGCACGCGCTTCGGCATCCCGATCTCCGACGCCGACGTCGGCAAGACGCCGTTCTATCGTCCGGCCGAGGACAGCATCGAGATCAAATACATGCGCGAGCGCCGGCGGGCGCTCGGCGGCTACGTGCCGACGCGCAAGGTCCGCAGCACGCCGTTGAAGTCGGTGCCGAACGAGCTCTTCGAGGAGTTCCACAAGGGCACCGAAGGCCGCAAGGCATCGACGACGATGGTCTTCGTGCGGATGCTGTCGAAGCTGCTGCGCGACAAGGATCTCGGCCGCCTCATCGTCCCGATCGTGCCCGACGAAGCGCGCACCTTCGGTATGGAGTCGCTGTTCCGCGCCGTCGGCATCTACTCGCACGCCGGCCAGGTCTACGAGCCGGTCGACATGGACACGCTGCTCTATTACAAGGAAGCGTCCGACGGGCAGATTCTCGAGGAAGGGATCACGGAAGCCGGATCGATGTCGTCGTTCGTCGCCGCGGGCACGGCGTACGCGACGCACGGCGTGAACATGATTCCGTTCTTCATCTACTACTCGATGTTCGGCTTCCAGCGGATCGGCGATCTGATCTGGGCCGCGGGCGACGCGCGCGCGCGCGGCTTCCTGCTCGGCGGCACCGCGGGCCGCACGACGCTCGCCGGCGAAGGGCTGCAGCACCAGGACGGCAACAGCCAGCTCTTCGCGCTCGCGTATCCCAACTGCGTGAGCTACGACCCGGCGTTCGCGTACGAGATCGCCGTCATCATCCAGGACGGCATCCGCCGGATGTACGTCGATCAGCAGAGCATCTTCTACTACCTCACGGTGATGAACGAGCAGTACGCGATGCCCGAGATGCCGAAGGGCGCGCGCGAGGGGATCCTGAAGGGGATGTACAAATTCCGCGGTGCGTCGAAGCCCGACGCGCCGCTGCGCGCGCAGCTGTTCGGCAGCGGCGCGATCCTGCCCGAGGTGATCAAGGCGCAGGAGATTCTCGAGTCGAAGTACAACGTCTCGGCCGACGTCTGGAGCGTGACGAGCTACACGGAGCTCTATCGCGATGGCCACGCGTGCGAGCGCTGGAACATGCTCCATCCCGGCGACGCGCCGCGGGTGCCCTACGTCGCGCAGTGCCTGAAGGGCGCCCCCGGCGTCCTCGTCGCGGCGTCCGATTACGTGAAGGCGATGCCGGACGCGATCGACCGCTGGCTGCCGCGTCCGCTGACGGCGCTCGGCACCGACGGCTTCGGCCGCAGCGAGACGCGCGCGGCGCTGCGCGACTTCTTCGAGGTGGACTACCGCTACGTGATCGTCGCCACGCTCGCCGCGCTCGCGCGCGACGGCAAGGTCGAGGCGTCGGTCGTCGATCAGGCGATCGAGGCGCACGGCGTCAACCCGGAGAAAGTGAATCCTGCCTGTGGCTGATTTCACGCTCCCCGAGCTCGGGGAAAACATCGCGTCCGGCGACGTCCTGCGCGTCCTGGTGAAGCCGGGCGATCAGCTCGCCAAAGATCAACCGGTCGTCGAGCTCGAGACCGACAAGGCGACGATCGAAGTGCCCTCGTCGGTCGAGGGCAAGATCAGCGCGGTCAACGTCAAGCAGGGCGATAAGGTGAAAGTCGGCCAGGTAATACTTACGGTGGCCGACTCCGCAGAAGGGCAGGAAGGCAGGAAGGCAGAAGGGCAGGAATCCAGGGCGGAAGGGCGGGAAGGCGGAAAGGAAAGGCAGGAAGGCGGGAAGGAAAGGCAGGAAGGCGGGAAGGAAAGGCAGGAAGGCGAGAGGGGAAGGCAGGAAGGCGGAGAGGCAAGGCAGGAAGGCGTGACAGAAACACAGGCCGAAGTCACGCCGAAGCGGGCGGAATCGAAGCCGTCGCCCGCGAAGGCGGAGAAGGCGGACAGGGCGGAAGCGGTTGGCGCGAACACTGCCGCGAAGGTGCCCTCCGGCGATCCGGGCCTCGAGCAGCACGTCGAGGGCGCAAGGCGCGAGACCGCCGCCGACAAGGCGGGGACGAAGAGAGCGGCCGCCGAGCCGGCTGACGCCGACGAAGCGCCCGAAGCGCCGCAGCGCACCCAGAAAGAAGAGCCGCAGCCGCGCGGGCAAAAGGTCGTCGACATCAGCCGCGGCGCGAGGCAGCAGGCCGAATCCGCCGCTGCGCCCGAGATGCCGCCGGCGCCTGCCGCGCCGTCGGTTCGCCGCATGGCGCGCGAGCTCGGCGTGGACGTCAACGAAGTGTCCGGCAGCGGGCCCGCCGGCCGAATCTCCGTCGACGATGTAAAGGCGCACGCGAAACGAATCGTCGCGACCCCCGGCCGCGGCGGCGCGGCGGCCGTGCCGCTTCCGGACTTCACCCGCTTCGGCGAGATCGATCGCCAGCCGATGCGCGCCGTGCGCCGCAAGACCGCCGAGCACCTGAGCGCCGCGTGGCAGACGATCCCGCACGTCACGCAGTTCGATCTCGCGGACGTCACCGCGCTCGAGGAGCTCCGCAAGAAATACGCGAAGCAGGTCGAGGCCGCGGGCGGCAATCTCACCGTCACCGCCATTGCGGTGAAGGTGGTCGCCTCGGCGCTGCGCGTCTTCCCGCACTTCAACGCGTCGATCGATCTCGCGGCCGACGAGATCATCGTGAAGAAGTACGTGAACATCGGCGTCGCCGTCGACACCGATCGCGGGCTGCTCGTGCCGGTGATCCGCAACGCCGATCAGAAGAACATCGTGCAGCTCGCCGTGGAGCTCGCGCAGCTCTCCGAGAAGGCGCGCACGCGCAAGATCGCGCTCGAGGAGATGCAGGGCGGCTCGTTCAGCATCTCGAATCTCGGCGGCATCGGCGGCACCTACTTCACGCCGATCGTCAACGCGCCGGAAGTGGCGATCCTCGGCATCTCGCGCGCGCGCGTCGAGCCGGTGTACCAGAAGGACACCGGCCAGTTCGCGCCGCGCACCATGCTGCCGCTGTCGCTCTCCTACGATCACCGCGCGATCGACGGCGCCGACGGCATCCGCTTCCTGCGCTGGGTCGCGGAGGCGCTCGAGCAGCCGTTCTTGCTTTCGTTGCAAGGATGACGGAAGGCCGGGCGGGTCGCGCAGGTCTGGCAGGTCTGGCGGGTCACAAAGGACCGAGCACCCTTTGTGTCCTTCGTGACCTGCCTGACCTGCCTGACCTGCCCGGCCTGCCAGGCCCGCCCGACCTCTTATGATTTCCACTCAACTCGTCGTCGTCGGGGGCGGGCCGGGCGGCTACGCCGCCGCGTTTCTCGCGGCCGATCTCGGCCTCTCGACCACGCTCGTCGATCCCGAACTGAACCCGGGCGGCGTGTGCGTCTACCGCGGCTGCATTCCGTCGAAGGCGCTGCTGCACGTCGCGAAGCTCGTGGACGAATCGCGCCACGCGAAGGCGTGGGGCGTCGAGTTCGGCGAGCCGAAGATCGATCTCGACAAGCTGCGCGCGTTCAAGGACAACGTCGTCAAGCGGCTGACAAGCGGCACCGGTCAGCTCGTGAAGTTCCGCAAGGTGCGCTACCTGCAGGGCTACGCCGAGATCGTCGACGCGCACAACCTGCGCGTGAAGCTCGCGGGCGGCGGCGAGGAAGCGGTGCAGTTCGAGCACGCGATCCTCGCGACGGGATCGGTGCCGGCGATTCCGCCCACGCTAAAAGTCGACGACCCGCGCGTGATGGATTCCACCGCGGCGCTCGATCTGCCCGACATCCCATCGTCTCTCCTGGTCGTCGGCGGCGGCTACATCGGCCTCGAGCTCGGCACCGTGTACGCGACGCTCGGCAGCGCGGTCACCGTCGTCGAGATGAAGCGTGCTGCTCGAGACGAAAGTGGTGGAGATGAAGCCCGAGGCCAAGGGCGTGCGCGTCGCGTTCGAGGGGAACGCCGATCACAAGGAACAGCTGTTCGATCGCGTGCTCGTGTCGGTGGGGCGGCGGCCGAACTCGAAGATCCCGGGGCTCGAGAAAACGCACGTGCAGGTCGATCGGCGCGGCTTCATCATGGTGGACGAGCAGCGGCGCACGCACGAGCCGTCGATCTTCGCGATCGGCGACGTCGTCGGCGAGCCGATGCTGGCGCACAAGGCGTCGCACGAAGGGCGCGTCGCGGTCGAGGTGATGGCGGGCGAGAACGTCGCCTTCTCGCCGCGCGCGATCCCGGCGGTCGTCTTCACCGATCCCGAGCTGGCGTGGGCGGGCCTGACCGAGGCGCAGGCGAACACGGACGGCCGCCACGTGACGGTGGCGAAGTTTCCGTGGGGCGCGTCCGGCCGCGCGATCACGCTCGATCGCACCGACGGCCTGACGAAGCTGATCCTGGATCCCGCGAGCGAGCGGCTGCTCGGCGTCGGCCTCGTCGGCCCGGGCGCCGGCGAGCTGATCGCGGAAGGCGTCCTCGCGATCGAGATGGGCGCGAACGCGACGGACCTCAAGCTGACGATCCACCCGCACCCCACGCTCACCGAAACGCTCATGGAGTCGGCCGAGGTCTTTTTCGGCCAGGCGACGCACGTGTTCCGGCCGAAGCGCGGTTGACAACATCGATGTAGGACACCCTTTCAGGGTCGCCGCCGCGGCGAGGCTGAAAGCCTCGCCCTACATCAACGGAAGCGCGCCGGCCTCCGTCTAACCACGAGATATGAGCGATCTCTTCGCCGGGCTGCGCTACGCGGCCCGTCAATTCTGGCAGTCGCGCGTCTTCACGACGGCGGCGATTCTCACGCTTGCACTCGGCATCGGCGGCACGACGGCGATCTTCACGCTGATTCACGCGGTGATGCTGCAGTCGCTGCCGGTCTCGGACCCCGCGCGGTTGTACCGCATCGGCGACGGCGACGCCTGCTGCGTCCAGGGCGGCCCGCAGGATCAGTGGGGGATGTTCTCATTCCCGCTGTACGAGCGCCTGAAAGCGGCGACGCCCGAGTTCGACGACGTGGCGGCCTTCCAGGCGGGCGGTCCGCGGTTCAGCGTGCGGCGCGAAGGCGCCGAGCCCTCGGCGCGTCCGCTGCGCGCCGAGTTCGTCACCGGCAATTATTTCTCTACGCTGGGCGTCGGCGCCTTCGGCGGCCGCGTGTTCGCCGCCGCCGACGACAGGCCGTCGGCGGCGCCCGTTGTCGTCTTGAGCCATCACGTGTGGCAGGGCACGTACGGCGGCGATCCATCGGTCGTCGGCGCCACGTTCGTTGTCGAAGGGCATCCGTTCACGGTGGCCGGCGTCACGCCGCCGGGATTCTTCGGCGAGACGCTGCGCGGCGATCCGCCGGACATGTGGATCCCGCTCCAGCAGGAGCCGGTCATCAACGGCGGGAACACGATCCTGCGGCAGCCGGTGTCGGCGTGGCTGCGCGTCATCGGCCGTCTGCGTCCAGGCGCGACGACCGACGGGATGTCGGCGCGGCTCACGGCGCTCCTGCGCGACTGGCTGCAGCACGATTCCGGCTACCCGTCGAACTGGATGCCGGGCGTCATGCAGGACCTGCCGAAGCAGACGATCGACGTGGTGCCGGCGGGCGCCGGCGTCGGCGTGATGAAG
>QHWK01000120.1 GCA_003223775.1 Acidobacteriota bacterium | reverse complement strand
AGCATCAGCCCGTTGATGACCAGGGCGAAGACCCCGAGCGTGAGGATGATGAGGGGGAAGGTCAGGATCTTCGCGACCGGCCCCAGCGTGGCGTTCACGACGCCGAAGACGAGCGCGACGCCGAGAAACGGCAGCGTGCCGCCCGTGTAGGCCACGCCGGGGACGATCGCCGTGGCGACCCAGAGCGCCGCCGCGTTGACGAGCAGGCGGACGAGGAACGGCATTCCGGTATTATTCTCAGGCGCGTTCCGCGCACAACATGATTCGACCGACCGACGATCTACGCATTCGCGACGTCCGGCCGCTGATCCCGCCGGCGATCCTCCTCGAGGAGATCCCGATCAGCGAGCGCGCCTCGAACGTTGTCGCCGACGCGCGCGCGGCGATTGCCGCGATCATCGGCGGCGCCGACTCGCGGCTGGTCGTCGTCGCCGGCCCCTGCTCGATTCACGACACCCGCGCCGCGTTCGAGTACGGGGAGCGGCTGAAGCGGATCGCCGATCGTCTCGCCGACGATCTCGTCGTCGTGATGCGCACGTACTTCGAGAAGCCGCGCACCGTCGTCGGCTGGAAGGGGCTCATCAACGATCCGGATCTCGACGAGAGCTTCCACATCAACAAGGGGCTCCGGCTCGCGCGGCAGCTGCTGCTCGACGTCAACGACATCGGCCTGCCGACCGGATCGGAGTTCCTCGACACGCAGATCCCGCAGCACATCGCGGATCTGACGTCGTGGGTCGCGATCGGCGCGCGCACGGCCGAGAGCCAGGTGCACCGCGAGCTGGCATCGGGCCTGTCGATGCCGGTCGGCTTCAAGAACAGCACCGACGGCAGCACGCAGATCGCGGTGGACGCCGTGATGACGGCGCGATCGCCGCACTGGTTTCCGTCGGTCACCAAGCAGGGCGTGTCGGCGATCTTCCAGACCTCGGGCAACGAGTCGTGCCACGTGATCCTGCGCGGCGGCACGCGCACCGGACCGAACTACGACGGCGAGCACATCGCGCGCGTCGGAGCGCGGCTGGCGGCCAAGGGGCTGCGCGAGAGCGTGATGGTGGACTGCTCGCACGGCAACAGCCACAAGGATCATCTCCGGCAGCCCGAGGTCGCCGCGTCGATCGCCGGGCAGATCGCGTCGGGCTCGCGGCAGATCTTCGGCGCCATGATCGAGAGCCATCTCGTCGAGGGGCGGCAGGACTACGTGCCCGGGCAGACGGCGGTCTACGGCCAGAGCATCACCGACGCGTGCCTCTCGATCGAGCAGACCGAGCCGCTGCTCGAGGCGCGAACCTGGCCCGCGGCCACACGAAAGTGAGGCGACCGTGAAAAAGTGGATTGTCGTCATTCTTGCCGCTCTTACGCCGGCGACCTACGCGCAGCAGCCCTCGGTGCCCGAGATTGCGTTCGACTCCGTCCCGAACTTCTTCAAGCTGCCGGCCGACATGAACTTCGGCGAGGCGTCCGGCGTCGCCGTCAACTCGAAGGGCGACGTCGCCGTCTACACGCGATCGAACAGCGCCGGCGGGCCGGCCTACGGCGCCACGGCGTCGCAGATCCTCCTGTTCGACAAGACCGGCAAGTTCGTGCGCGAGATCGGCAAGGGCGTCTACGCGTGGTCGTACGCGCACGCGATCCGCTTCGACAAGGACGACAACCTCTGGGCGATCGACAAGGGCTCGGACATGATCATCCGCTTCAACCCTGAAGGGCGCGTGACGCTGGTGTTCGGGCGGAAGAAAGAAGCGTCCGACAAGGCGGAGCCGTGGGAGCGCGTGACGCCGCCGCGTCCGCCGATTCCGGGTCAGTTCCGCCAGCCGACCGACGTCGCCTTCGATCCCGAGGGCAACATCTACATCAGCGACGGCTACATCAACTCGCGCGTCGCGAAGTTCACGAAGGACGGCGACTGGGTCGCGTCGCTCGGCGAGCCGGGCGGCGGCAAGCTCGGAAACCTCAACACGCCGCACACGATCTCCTACGACGCGAAGGGCAACATCTACGTCGGCGATCGCGGCAACCGCCGCATCCAGGTGATCGATCCGAAGACGAACCAGTTCGTGCGCGAGATCAAGATCGACGCGCCGGTACCCGCCGACGCGATGCCGTGGATGGGCGCGAAGCCGGACGTCGCGCGGCTGCTCGCGGCCGACGCGCCGCCCGGAGCGGCCACGATGGCGCCCGGCGCGCCGTGGGCGATCTGCGTCACGCCGCCCAACGCGCAGGGGCAGCAGTTCCTCTTCAGCAGCGACGCCTTCCCGGGCCGCGTCTACAAGCTCTCGCTCGACGGCAAGGTGCTCGGCATGCTCGGCAAGTCCGGGCATCAGCTGAAGCAGTTCGGCTGGATTCACGAGATCGCGTGCCCGAGCGAGCACGAGATTTACGTTGCGGAGCTCCTCAACTGGCGCGTGCAGAAGCTGACACTGCGGCCCGCCGCTGCGAAGAGCTCGACGGCTGGACAGTAGAACACGTCATGGCTGATGGCTCATGGCTGATGGCTATGGTTGATGGTGCGTCTACCATCGCCATCAGCCATCGACCATAGCCATCAGCCATCAGCCATCAGCCATCAGCCATCAGCCATGACGGCGTCGACCCCTACCAGATGCCGACCTGCCCCTTCACCGACGCGATCAGCTTCTGCGGATCGTAGCCGACGCCGTTCTTCATCACCGTCTCGACGCGGCGGATGTCGGCGATCGCGGCGGCAGGATTGCCCGCGACGATTGCGAGATCGGCCTGCTTGCCTTTCGCGATCGTGCCGATGCGCGCGTCGCGCCCGAGGTACTTCGCGCCGTTCAGCGTCGCGATCGAAATCGCTTCGACCGGCGTGAACCCCGCCTCGACGAGCAGCTCGATCTGGCGCTGATCCGAGAACCCGGCGACGACGCCGCCGGCGCCGGTCGGGTCCGTGCCGGCCATGAGCAACCCGCCGGCCCGCGCGAACGCGCGCTCCATGCGCATCTCTTTCGGGAACAGCTTCGCGTAGATCGACTGCGGGTTCTGCTGCACGCGCTCGTACGCGCGGTCGAACACCTCGCGCAGCTGCGGCGCGAGGACGTCGAGGCCCGGCGGCTTCGGCCGGCCGGGCGTGAACGTCTCGAACACCGTCAGCGTCGAGGTGAGCGCGACGTGCTTGTCGACGAGCTTCTTCACGAGCGCGGTGAACGCCGCGCCGTTCTCGTCGATCTCGGCGAGCGCCTGCTGTCCGGGCGTCTGGCCGGGGCAGACGTCCGGCTGCTTGTCGGCCACGAAATCGGTCGCCGGAAGGAAGCCGTGCTCGAGGTTGTCGATACCGAGATCGGCGGCCTCGCTGAAGGTGACCGAGCAGAGATGGCCGGTCGTCTTCATCCCGCGGCGGTGGCCTTCGTCGATCGCGGCTTTGAGCACCGCGCGCGACACCTGCATGTAGGCCTTGAGCGACGTCGCGCCCTGGTCGGCCCAGAAGCGCACGTGGCGCCGCGCCTCGTCGGTGTTCGTGATGGCGTGCATCTGCAGGAACGTGCTCGGGCCGTTGACGTACGGCGCCGTCGCATCGATGGCGGGGCCCGCCATCTCGCCCGCCGCGATCCGGCGGCTGACGCTCACGTCCATGATCCCGTTCACGTTGCCCGCCGTTCTCATCGTCGTGACGCCGCCAGCGAGATAGAGGCGCGAGAAGCTGACGCCGAGCTGTCCGTACACGCCGGGACCGGTCGTGTAATACAGGTGCTCGTGCATCATCACGAGCCCCGGCACGACGCTCTTGCCGGCGAGATCGACGATCGCGGCGCCCGGCGGCGGCGCCACGGCCGCGGCGTCGCCGAGATCGGCGATGCGGCCGTCGCGGATGACGAGCGTCTGGTCCTCGCGGGGCGGCGCGCCGGTGCCGTCGATCACGCGCGCGTGCGCGAGCGCGATCACCGGCGCCTGCAGCGAGACGAAATTCGCCGGCGCGTTCGGATTCGGCGCCTGCGCGGCGACCACGCCGGCCGCCGCGACCGCGAGAAAAAGGGGTCGTACCCCTTTTTTCGGAAAAAGGGGTACGACCCCTTTTTTCATCGCAGCACCTCCGCCGCGATCGCGCCGAGATCGGCCTTCCCGTGCCCGCTCGCAATCGCCCGGTCCATCCGCTCGGCGATCGACGGCAGCACGACCATCGGCTGGCCGTCGGCCGCCTCGAGCATCAGCCGCATGTCCTTGCGCGCCATCGTCAGCTCGAAGGTCGCGCTGAAGTCGCCGCGCGCCATTTTCTCGCCGCGCGCCTTGATGACGCCGCCCGGCTGAAACTTCGAGAAGACGGCGAGCGCGTCGGCGGGCGCGATGCCGAGGCCCTTCGCCATCGCGAAGACGTCGGCGACGCCGGCGGCGATGACGAACAGCATCGAGTTCCCGAAGATCTTGTACGCGGCCGCGCGATCGGGCTCTTCGCCGATGTACCACACGTCGCCGGTCATCGTCTCGAGCGCCGGCTTCACGTCGTCGAACACCGCGCGCGGACCGGACACGAGGATGATCCCGACGCCGTCGCGCGCCATCTGCGGCGACATGAACACCGGCGCGTGGAGGAACCGCACGCCCGCCGCGTTCAGCCGCGGAATGCGCGCCCCCGCGCCGCGCGGCGACGTGGTCGAGTGATCGACGACGATGGCGTCTTTTCCGAGGTGGCGACGAAGGTCGTCGACGACTCGATCGACGACGCCGTCGTCGGGCAGCGTCATGTGCACGCGCTCGGCGCCGGCGACGGCCTCGCCCGGCGACGCGGCCACTTTCGCGCCGAGCGGCTCGAGCGCGCGCGCCTTGGCCTCCGTACGATTCCACACCGTCACCGCGTCGCCGTTCCGCAGCATCCGCTCCACCATCCCGCTCCCGAGCAGCCCCGTACCGAGAAAGCCGACAGTCGCCATCGCAGCGCCTCCGCATAAAATCTACCCCAGTGTTCGCGCGATCCTTTGCGTTCTTCGCGGCCTTTGTGTCCTCCGCGGTCTTCGCGGCGGCGCCGCCCAGCGTTCTTCGTTGGGCGGGAGACCCGGAAGGCGGGGCGCCGTTCGTCGAAGCGGATCCGTCTCGTCCCGATCGCCTCGTCGGCTTCGACGTCGAGATCGCCGAGCTCTTCGCGCGCGCGCTCGGCCGCACGACCGAGTTCGTCAACATCCGCTTCGAGTCGATCGACCAGAGCATCGTCCGCGGCGACGCCGACCTCGGCATGAGCGGCATCGAGGACACGCCGGCGCGGCGCACGGCGCTCGCGGTGTCGATGCCCTATTACGAGTTCCGCGAGGTGCTGAGCGTCCGAGAGGCCGACGCGCCGCGGATTCACTCGCTCGCCGACCTTCGCGGCAGGCGCGTCGCCACGCTGGGCGGCACGATCGCGTACGAGATCCTGCTGCGCGCGCAGCAGGAGCACGGCCTCGAGCCGCTCTCGTACGAGGACGACGTGCATCCGTTCACGGACCTGACGCTCGGCCGCGTGGACGCCGTGCTGCTCGACAACGTGCTTGCCGAGCGCCGGCTCCGGACGATGGGCGGGTTCACGATCCAGCCGCAGACGATCGCCGTCGGCCACTACGTCGCCGTCCTCGCGCCGCAGAACGCGCCGCTGCGCGACGCGTTCAACGAGACGCTGCGCGCCGCGATGCGCGACGGCACGCTCGAGCGGCTCTTCCGCAAGTGGCGCGTGTGGAACGACGATCAGCCGGCGCTGTACGCGCGCGTCCTCGCCGGCGAGCCGGTGCCGCCGGTGATCGGGTTCGACACCTCCTCGAGCGCCGCGGCGATCTCCAGGTGGGAGGCGACGAGGCGGTATCTGCCGTCGCTGCTGCGCGCGTCGGTCGTGACGATTGTGCTGTCGTGCCTGTCGATGGGCCTCGCCGTCGTCGTCGGTGTGTTGATCGCGACGGGTCGTGTCTACGGCGCACCGCCGGCACAGGCCGCCCTCACCGCGTACGTCGAGCTGATTCGCGGCACGCCGATTCTGCTGCAGCTGTTCGTGCTGTATTACGGGCTTGCCGCCGCGATTCGGCTGCCGGCGTTCGCCGCCGCGCTGCTCGGCCTGGCGTTGAACTACGCGGCGTACGAAAGCGAGATCTACCGGTCGGCGCTCGAAGCGATTCCAGCCGGGCAGCTGGAGGCGGCGCGCACGCTCGGGCTCAGCGAGCGGCAGGTGCTGGCGCTCGTCCGCGGGCCGCAGGCGTTCCGCCTCGCGCTCGCGCCGATGACGAACGACTTCGTCGCGATGCTCAAGGACTCGTCGCTCGTGTCGGTGCTAACGGTGCTCGAGCTCACGAAGCAGACGCAGATCTTCGCGACGAACCTCGGAAGCTGGGTGATCCCCGGAACGCTGTGCGCGGCGCTCTACCTGGCGATGTCGCTGCCGCTCGCCGCCCTGGCGCGGTGGATGGAGCGGCGCTGGAGAGCCGCGCCGCAGTGACCGGCATTGTCCAGATCACCGGCCTCGCGCTGACGCGCGGAACGCGCACGATCCTCGACGAGGTCAACCTGACGGTCGAGCGCGGCGAGATGGTCGCGCTGACGGGCCCATCGGGATCCGGCAAGACGACGATTCTCCGCGTGATCGCCGGGCTCGAGCGCTTTCAGGCCGGCCGCGTCGTCGTCGACGGCGTCGCGCTGGAGGGCGGGCCGCCGATTCCGGCGTCGACGCTGCGCGCGCTGCGCCGCAAGGTCGGGATGGTCTTCCAGTTCCATTGCCTCTTCGAGCATCTGTCGGCGCGCGCGAACGTCTGCCTCGCGCCGGTGCACGCGCACGGCGTACCGCGGGAGGCGGCGGAGCGCCGCGCGATCGAGCTGCTCAGCGCGTTCGGCGTCGAGCACCGCGCCGACGCGCTGCCGCGCCAGCCCTCCGGCGGCGAGGCGCAGCGCGTCGCGATCGCGCGCGCGCTGGCCGTGGATCCGCCGATTCTGCTGCTGGACGAGCCGACCGCGTCGCTCGATCCGCAGCGGCGGGAAGAGCTGGGCGCGCTGCTCGAAGGACTGCGCCGGCAGGGACGCACGCTGCTCGTCGCCACGCACGACCACGAGTTCGCGCGCGCCTTCGCCATGCGCGCCGTCACGTTGCGCGACGGCCGCATCGCGTGAAGTGAGTCGGCGCAAGCAAGAATTTGGAATTTGGAATTTGGAATTAAAGAATGCGTCGTCACGCTGTCACGACCGTGATCACGAATTCCAAATTCCAAATTCCTAATTGCGCCCGACGCGCCCTTGACCGATCGCGTCGGCCACCGCGCGAGCGATCAACTCGTACCCGGTGGCGTCGGTGTGCCAGTCATCGGCCTGCATGTAGACGCGGCCGAAGGTTTCAATCGGCAGATACACCGGTGCGGCGCCGCGTGACGGCGGGACGACGAGCGAGCGGACGTGCGGGACGTCGAGGCCTTCCCACCGGCCGGCGCGGCCGCTGTTCGTGTAGACGTACGACACGCGCGCGCCGGCGGCGAAGCTCGCCTCCAGACTCCACACGCCGTCGCCCGCCCGCTCGTCTCCTCCCGTCCCATCGTCGTGCATCGACACGGTATTCGGCATGAGATCGCCGAGCTGACGATCGGTGCCGACGATCGACAGCGCGCGCGGTACGGGATAGCGGCCGCCCGAGACGCGGAAGACGACGCGCGTCGGCGCGGACGCCGCCGGACCTGATGCCGCGGGCGGCGACGGCGATCCCTCCCCAGGCGCCGGCTCGTCGCGCGGCGCCGCGGCGAGGCCGAGATCGCGCTCGATGCCGCGCTCGATCGCCGTGCGCGCGTCGGCGACGATCCGCAGGCTGTCGACGAGGGGCGCGTGCGTATCGGCGGCAATCGACTTCAACAGCGCGCGGTACGGGCTCTCCTCCCACAGCTCGTTGTCGAGCAGGACGACCGCCGCGCCGCGCGCGCGTGAGAGGCGGATCATCTCGCGGATGTTCGCCTCGTAGTCGGGCGGCGACACGCGCGTCCACGGCTCGATCGCGCTGTAGTCGACGCGACCCGACCCGCGGTCGTGCGCCTGCTCGCGCAGGAAATCGCCCATCGACTTCGGGTGGAACCGGAGCGCCAGCGCAGAGTACTTGAGCAGCTTGTAGAACTCGAGATCGGCCGCATCCTCGAGCAGGCGCGTGCGCAGCGCAGGAGGCGCACCGCCGACCATGTCGCGATCGCGATAGCCCGCGACCTCCGAATCGTTCATCCCGAAGCCGATCAGGACGACGTCGGGATCGAGATCGAGGACGCGCCGCTCGAGCAGCTGCCGGCCTTGAAACGACGAGTAGCCGAGCACGCCGAAGTTCAGCACCTCGACGTTCGCGCCCGACGCGCGCAGATCGGCGGCGAGCCGGCTCGGATACGTGCGCTCCTGATCGACGTTCATGCCGAAGGTCCACGAGTCGCCGACGCACGCGATCCGCCGTGCGCCCGCCGGCTTGCGGTTCGTGAATTCGCCGGTCCGGTAGCCGCGCGAGTCGAGCGCGATCGTCCAGGTCGGGTTGCGATCGAATTCGGCCGGCAGCGTCGGCAGAAAGCGGCGCAGCAGCGCGGTTCGCGCCGCCGCGGTCGGCGCCGGGCTGAAGATGTCCACGTAGGTCCGCCGCACGTTCGGCAGGTTCCGCCAGATCAACTCATCGTCCGGGACGAGGATCATCAGACGATCGAGCCACGGCGGGATGGGCCCGTAGTCGTCGCCCACCGAGTACGGCAGCGGCACGCGGCGCACGAACGCGGTGCGGATCGCGTAGGTCGCGCGCAGGCCGATCTCCGCGGCGGCGAAGAAGACGATCGTGGTGGCGAGGCTCTTGAGGATCGCCCTGAGGACGCGCATGGAGACCGCGATTGTTACATGACGGCGCGCAGTGCCGCGAAATCGCGGCCGAGATCCTGAATCACCGCTCCGCCGTACGCGTACGCGCGCGCGTCGCGGATCTCCTCCCGCGTCGCGCGCGGAAAGCGCCGCTCGAGCAGCGGCCGGATCGCCGGCTCCCACAACGCATCGACGTTCGCCTCGTGTGCGAGCACCGAGTACGCCGACGCCGGCGCCGTCCGCACGCTACCCTTTCCACCGCGCGGCCGTGCCGCGCACGTCGACGTGGACGAACGGCGGGTGCGCGGCGGTGGCCGGATAGTAGCCCATGCCGCCCTGCAGCACGCGGCGCTCGGGCTTCGCGAGCAGCGTCTCGATCTCGTCGTACAGGAATTTGGCGTCCGCTGTGTCGACTGCGCCGTCGCGGTTGAGATCGGCCATGCGATCCCTGCGCTCCGGATCGACGTAGATGTCTGCCGCGCTCCCCCACTGATGCATGCTGTACTTCACGTCGCCGATCGCGTGGTTGTAGTACGGCGTGCGGTACGCGCTCATGACGTGGAGCGTGTCGGCGGCGAACCCTATCTCGTTCACGCGCTCCAGGATGATCTCCAGCTTCAGCGGCAGCCGCTCGTGGAGCACGAGGTATTTCGGGTAGCGCTTCGTCGTGTCTTCCTTGCAGAGGAACTGCTTCAGCGTGAAGTGCGGCGAGACCTTCGTGTCCTCGATCGCCTTGGTGACCTCGATGAAGCCGCGCGGCGGGAGATAGAGCGGGTTGCCTTTGAGCGGCGCCGACGGATACGCGCCGATGCGGTAGCCGTTCAGCATGCCGTTGCGCACGCTGCTTGCCGGCACCGGCACGAACGCGTGCACCGCGATCGCGTCGCGCCGCCCCGGACCCTCGAACGTGATCAGATACGCGCCGGGCCGCGGCGGCGCCGTCCATTTCCACTGGCGCTGGCCCTG
>QHWK01000119.1 GCA_003223775.1 Acidobacteriota bacterium | reverse complement strand
CTATCCGGCGCTGCTCGGCCCGCGCCTGAAGCGCGCGTTCGACGTGCCGTTCGTGATCGATTACCAGGATCCGTGGGTCGGCGCGTGGGGCCGCACAGTCGGCGGCGGATCGAACGGCCATCCCGACTGGAAGAGCCGTGCGTCGCGGCGTCTCGGCGTCTGGCTCGAGCCGCGCGTTGTCGCGGCCGCCGACGCGATCGTCGCCGCCTCGCAGGGGACGATCGACAGCATCGTCAACCGGATTCCCGAGGCGGCGCGCGTGCCGCATGCCGTGATCCCGCTCGGGTTCGACATGTCGGATGCCGCGGCGGCCGGGCGCCGATCGACCGGGCCGTCGCCCTTCGATCGCGCGGACGGCCTCGTGCATCTGTGCTACGCGGGCACGCTCCTGCCGACCGGCACCGAAACGCTGCGCGCGCTGCTGCGCGCGCTCGAGCGGGCGCGGCGCGACGATCCGAAAGCCGCGCGCCTGCGGCTGCATTTCGTCGGCACGAGCAATCAGTCGTCGTCGGACGCGTACCGCGTGCGGCCCATCGCGGAGGAATGCGGCGTCGCCGATGCGATCACCGAAACGCCCGGCCGCTTCGATTATCTCGACGCGCTCCGCGTCCTCACGCGCGCGTCGGCGATCCTGCTCCTCGGCAGCGCCGAGCGGCACTATACGGCGAGCAAGCTCTATTCAGCGATCATCGCGCGCCGCCCGGTCCTCGCGCTCTTCCACGAGGCCAGCAGTGTCGTGTCGACGCTCCGAGACGTCGGCCGCGAACCGACGGTCCGTCTCGTGACCTACGGCGACGCGGGTCCCGGCGAAGAGCAGGTCGCGGCGATGACGCGCCATCTGCGCGCGATCGCTGCCGACGCCGTCTTTCAGCCGGAAGACATCAGGCTGGAGCGCGCGTCGGCGGTGTCGGCGCAGTGCCTCGCGCGAGAGTTGGCGGCCATCTTCGACCGGGTGGCCGCATGACCCGTCCGGTGCGGCTCACGGTCGTGCTCACGCATCCGATTCAGTACTACGCGCCGTGGTTTCGCCACATTCACGAGCACGCGCCGGAGATCGCGCTGACGGTGGTCTACGCCGTCAGGCCGACGGCGGAGCAGCAGGGCGTCGGGTTCGATCGCGCGTTCGAGTGGGACGTGCCGCTGACCGGCGGCTACCGATCGATCGTCGTCCGAGAGGCGCGCGCCGGCGAGCGGATCGACAGCGACAGCTTCCGCGGCGTCGACGTGCCCGAGATCGGCGACGTCATCGCGTCGACGACGCCCGACGTCGTGATGATCACCGGCTGGTACTCGAAGACGCTCGTGCGCGCGCTCGCCGACTGCCGCCGCCTCGGCGTGCCGGCGCTCTATCGCGGCGACTCGCACCTGGACAGCGCGCCGATAGGGTGGCGCCGTCCTCTGTGGGCGCTGAAAACGTGGCGGCGGCTGCGGATGTTCGACGGCCACCTCTCTCCAGGGACGCGCGTCGACCGCTACCTGCGGCGATTCGGGATTCCCGATCACCGCGTGTTCCGCGTGCCGCACGGCGTGGACCACGAGTTGTTCGCGAGGACCGCGGCGCCGTATCAGACGCGCGACGCGCGCGCGGCCGCGCGCCGCGAGATCGGCATCGACGATCGTGGGTTCGCCGTGCTCTTCGCCGGCAAACTCGTCGATCGCAAGCGGCCGCTCGATCTCGTGCGCGCGGTGGCGCGTCTCGAGAGGCCGACGACGCTTGTCGTCGCCGGCGCCGGCCCGCTCGAGGACGCCGTGCGCGCGGAAGCCGCTCGGCTCGACGTCGATCTGAACATCCTCGGGTTCCTCAACCAGACCGAGCTCGGGCGCGCGTACGCGATTGCCGACTGCCTCGCGCTGCCGAGCGATCGTTCCGAGACATGGGGCCTGGTGGTCAACGAGGCGCTCGCGACCGGGCTGCCGGTGGTCGTCAGCGACGCCGTGGGCTGCGCCCCAGATCTCGTGCACGACTGCACCGGACGCCAGTTTCCGCTCGGCCGGCTTCACGGCGATGACGACGGCGCTCGTCCGCGCGGCGCGGTCGGTGATTTTGCGGTCGCCGGGGCCCGAGCCCGACCGGGCGTCGGCGCCGCAGCGCGTCGTCGCCTGCTGCGGCGGCATGGTGATCGCGGGCGGCCTCGAGCGCATCACGTTCGAGGTGCTGCGCGTGCTCCGCGAGCGCGGCGCGGCGACGCATGCAATCGTCAACGGCTGGGAGAATTTCCGCATCACGCCGCTGGCGGAGGCGAGCGGCGCCACGTGGAGCGTCGGCCCCTACCGGTATCCGATGCGCCGCCGCAACCTCACGCCGGGAATCGTCGCCGGAATGATCGCCGAGACGGTGCGCGTCAGCGCGGACCTCATGCGCGTCGCCCGCCGCGTCAGGCCGACGCACGTCCTGCTGCCGGAATTTCATGCGGTGCTGAGGAACGCGCCGGCGCTGTGGTGGCTGCGGCTGCGCGGCGTCCGTACGATCGCGCGGCTCGGCAACGCGCCGCCCGGCGGCACGTTCAATCGCCTCCTGTGGCGCTTCGCGATCGATCCGTTCGTCGATCAGTTCGTCGCCAACTCCGAGTTCACGCGCGGCGAACTGCTCGCGCACGGCATCCGGCCTGGCAAGGCGCGGACGATCGTCAACATGGCGCCGCGCCGCGCGGGCGCGTGGGATCCCGATGCGCCGCGGATCCCCGGCCGCCTCATCTTCGTCGGGCAGATCATTCCGGAGAAGGGTCTGGATCTGCTGCTCGACGCGCTCGCGATCGTCCGCGGCCGCGGCCTCGAGGCGACGCTCGACGTGGTCGGCGACATCGACGGCTGGGAAGCGCCCGCCAACCGCGGTCATCGCGCGTCGCTGCGCGCGCGCGCGGCGCGGCCCGATCTCGACGGCGCAGTCGCCTTTCTGGGCTACCGTGAGGACGTGCCCGAGTTGATGGCGCACGCGAGCCTGCACTGCTGCCCGAGCAGGCCCGAACAGCGCGAGGCGTTCGGCAATGTCGTCGTCGAGGCGAAGGTGTCCGGCGTGCCGTCGATCGTGACGCCGAGCGGCGACCTGCCGGATCTGGTCGCGCACGAAGTGGACGGCTGGGTGTGCGGCGCCGCCGACGCGCCGTCGATCGCCGCCGGGATCGAATACTTCCTCACGCGGCCGGACGCGCTCGCGGCCGCCGGCCGCGCCGCGCACGCCTCGTCTTTCGCGTACGGCGCCGATCGGTTCGCCGCCGCGTGGGCTTCGGTTTTCGCCACTCAGGAACTCGAGCACTCGAATGCGCTTTGCTGATCTCGAACTCGTTGCCGTCGGCCTCGCCTGCCTGATCACCTGGATCGTGATCCCCGACTGGATCGCGCCGGCGGCGGTCGTCGTGCTGTGGCTGTGCATCAAGCTGACCTCGACGCACGACCACGTGTACGCGCTGCCGATCGCGCTCTGCTTCCAGTGGTCGCAGGTGAGCCTCGGCGTCTTCTACAACGGCGTCACGGGGCGCACGCTGCTCGCGATCACCTCGACCGACTACCGTCCGATGGTGCTGCTCGGCCTGGGGTGCTGCCTCGCGCTCGCCGCCGGCATCAAGGTGGGCCTTCTTCTGCGCAAGCCGCCCGACTACAGCATCCCGCGGCCCGGCTTCGCGTTCAGCATGGGCCTCCTCGTGACGCTCTACGTCGCCAGCATCTTCGTCGAGGGATCCCTGCTCGCGATCGCGCCGTCGTTCCCGTCGTTCCGGCAGATCATCACCACGCTCGACAGCGTGCGCCTCGGCGTCCTGTTCCTGCTGCTGCGCCGCTTGTGCCGGCCGACGCCGCGCTGGAGCCTGATTGCGACGGTCGTCGGCATCGAGGTCGTGCTCGGCATCACGGGATTCTTCGCCGGCTTCCGCGAGCCGGTCGTGCTCGCGGCGCTCGCGGTGCTCGAGGTCTTCGATCGCCGGAACCGCCAGCACTGGATCGCGGTCGTGACGTCGGGCGTCGTCGCCGTCGTGCTCGGCCTGGTGTGGATGGGCATCCGCACCCAGTACCGGCGCGAGTTCGTCGAGCTCGATCAGTTCGCCAACTCGCGCAGCGCGCGCATCGACCGCGTGCGCGATCTCGCGTCGGCGTTCATGAACGCCGATCCGTCGGACGTCTGGAACACGGCCGACGTTCTCGTCGAGCGGCTGTGGGCGATCTACTATCCGGCGCTCGCGCTGGAGCGCGTGCCGAAGGTCATCGCGCACACCGACGGCGAGATCTTCGGCGCGGCGCTTCGACACATCGTGACGCCCCGGATCTTCTTCCCCGACAAACCCGAGCTGCCGTCCGACTCCGAAGAGGTCCGCAAGTACGCGAACGTCCACGTCGCCGGCCGCGAGAACGACACGAGCATCGCGTTCGGTTACTCCGCCGAGTCCTATATCGACTTCGGCGCGCCGCTGATGTTCGCTCCGGTGTTCGCCTTCGGCGTGCTCGTCGGCTTCGCATACGCCGTCTTCCGCGGGCTGATCTGGCACCGCGACATCTTCGTCGCGTTCGCGACGGTCGTCTTCTGGCTCACGGTGTACCTCTTCGAGCGGTCGTGGGCGACGATGCTCGGGCAGGCGATGAGCTTTTTCGTGTACCTCGGCCCGCCGGTGGTGCTGCTCGATCGCTTCCTGCTGATGCGCTTCACCGTCGATCAGGCGCGCGACAACGGCCTGCTGTTCACGACGCCGCTCAAACAGGATCGAGCCTGATCGCGGTGCGCGTGCTCCACGTCTCGCCGTACTTTCCGCCGGCCTTTCAGTACGGCGGTCCGCCGGCGTCGATCCTCGGCTTGTGCAAGGGGCTGCAGCGCGCGGGCGTGGACGTCGAGGTCGTGACGACGACGGCGAACGGCGACGCGCGGCTTCCGGCGTCGCCCGGCGGCACGACCTACGACGGCGTGCGCGTGCGGTATGCCGACGCCTCGTTCCCGCGCCGGTTCTTCGGCGCCCGCGTGCGGATGCCGCTGGTCGACGCGCTCGCGCACGCGGACGTCTGCCACGTGCACGGCCTGTGGAACGTGCCCGAATGGTGGGCGACGCATCTCGCGCGCCGGCGTCGCATCCCGTACGTGGTGTCGCCGCGCGGCATGCTGCAGCCGGCGGCGCTGCGGCGCGGGCGATGGAGAAAGGCGGCCGCGTATCGTCTGCTCGAGGCGCGCAACCTGCGCCACGCGTCGATGCTGCACGCGACGTCGGATCAGGAAGCCGACGCGCTGCGCGCGCTCGGCCTCGACGTGCCGATCGCCGTCGTGCCGAACGGCGTCGATCTCGCGGCGGCCGACGCCGCGCCGCGCGGCTATCGCGCGCGCCTCGGCATCCCCGACGATGCCTTCGTCGTGCTGTTCCTCGGCCGGCTGCACCGGATCAAGCGCCTCGACCTCGTCGCCGACGCGTTCGCGGCGGCGCGCGCGGGCCGTCAGGCGCTGCACCTCGTGATCGCCGGACCGGACGAACATCGGCTGCTGCCCGACATTTACGCGCGTCTCGCCGCGCATCGCGGCGCCGTTCACGCGATCGGCGCGGTGGACGGCGCCGAGAAGTGGGCGCTGCTCAAGGACGCGGACGTCTCGGTCCAGTGCTCCGATTCCGAGAGCTTCGGCCTCGCGGTGGTGGAATCGCTTGCCGCCGGCGTCCCCGTCGTCACGACGCGCACGTGCCCGTGGCGCGTCGTCGAGATCGAAGGCTGCGGGCGGTGGGTCGAGCAGTCGGCCGGCGCGATCGCGGACGCGATAGGCGAGCTCGCCGACGATCGCGCGCGCGCCGCCGCCATGGGCGAGCGCGCCGCGCGGTTCGCGCGCGCCCGCTACGGGTGGGACGCGATCGCCCGAGCAATGACGCAGCTCTACGCCAGCGTCCACTGATGCCGCCGCCTCCGGTGACCCGCATGAACATCGTCGGCCTGAACGCGTACCACGGCGACGTGTCGGCTGTGCTCGTCCGTGACGGACGCCTTGTCGCCGCCGTCGAGGAGGAGCGCTTTCGCCGCATCAAGCACTGCGCCGGGTTTCCGACGCACGCGCTCGCGGCGTGCCTCGACCTCGGGGGCATCGCGGCGGCCGACGTCGACCTCTTCGCCGTCTCCCGCGATCCGCGCGCGCACCTCTGGCGCAAGGGACTCTTCGTGCTGCGCTACCGGCCGCGCGGCACCGTGTCGGCGCGCGCGCGCAATCTCTCCAGCGTGCGCCGTCTGCCCGCCGTCATCGCATCGACGCTCGGCCTCGACGAGACTCGTGTGAAGGCGCGCACGCGGTTCGTCGAGCACCATCCGTCGCATCTGGCGAGCGCCGCGTTCGTCTCGCCCTTCGAGACGGCGGCGGCCTGCGCCATCGACGGCTTCGGCGATTTCGTCAGCACCTCGTGGGGACGGGTCGACGGTCCGCGGCTCTCCGTCGACGCGCGCGTCTTCTTCCCGCACTCGCTCGGTCTGCTCTATCTCGCGATCACGCAGCACCTCGGCTTCATGCGCTACGGCGACGAGTTCAAAGTGATGGGGCTGGCGCCGTACGGCGAGCCGCGCTTCGCGCGCGAGATCGATTCGCTCGTGCACCTTCGCGACGACGGCGGATTCGAGCTCGACCTGGCGTATTTCCGCCACGCCACCGAAGGTATCTCGATGACGTGGGCGGATGGCGAGCCGACGATCGGCCCGGTGTACTCGCCGAAGCTCGAATCGCTGCTCGGCCCCGCGCGGCGGCTGGACGAGCCGATCGACGCACGCCACGAGGCGCTCGCCGCGTCGCTGCAGGCCGTCTTCGAGAACGCCGCGATGCACGTGCTTCGCCACGTGCAGAAGACGACTCGACGCACGTCGCTCTGCCTCGCCGGCGGCTGCGCCATGAACAGCGTCGCGAACGGGAAGATCCGCGAGCGCACCGACTTCCGCGAGGTGTTCATCCAGCCGGCGGCGGGCGACAACGGCACGGCGCTCGGCGCGGCGTTCCACGCGTGGCACGCGGCGACCGGCCGCCCGCGCGACTTCGTGCTGACGCACGGCTCCTGGGGCCCCGAGTTCGACGACGGCGAGATCGCGGCGGCGCTCGACGCGCAGCAGGCGGCGATCTCGGAGCGCGGCTGCATCCGCCGGCACTGGCCGGATCAGGCGATGCTCGACGCCTGGACGGCCGATCAGATTGCCGGCGGCCGCGTCGTCGGCTGGTTCCAGGGCCGCATGGAATGGGGCGCGCGCGCCCTCGGCAACCGCAGCATCCTCGCGGATCCGCGGCGCGCCGACATGCGCGACATCATCAACACGCGGATCAAGTTTCGCGAGCGCTTCCGTCCGTTCGCGCCGTCGGTCGTCGAGGAGGCGATCGACGAGTTCTTCGTCGGCGCCGTTCCGGATCCGTTCATGCTCCAGGTCTATCCGGTCCGGCCCGAGAAGCGGGCCGCCGTGCCGGCGATCACCCACGTCGACGGCTCCGGCCGGCTGCAGACGGTGAGCCCGCGCACCAACGCGCGCTACTACGATTTGATCAAAGCCTTCCAGCGCATCACCGGTGTCGGCATGCTGCTGAACACGTCGTTCAACGAGAACGAGCCGATCGTCCACACGCCGGATCAGGCGCTCGACTGTTTTCTGCGGACGAGCATGGACGTCCTCGTCGCCGGCGGCCACTCCGTCGAGCGCGTCGGCGCGAAGGCCGCATGATCGATCTCGCGTCGAAGCGGATCGTCGTCACCGGCGGCAGCGGCTTTCTCGGCCGGCACGTGGTCGAGGCGCTCGAGGCGCGCGGCAGCACGGTCCTCGTCCCGCGGAAGGCGCAGTTCGATCTCACGCGCGAGGCCGACGTCGAGCGGATGTACGCGGAGCTGCGGCCGCAGATCGTCGTCCATCTCGCCGCGGTCGTCGGCGGGATCGGTGCGAACCGCGCGTCGCCGGGCCGCTTCTTCTACGACAACGTGATGCTCGGCGCCCTGACGATGGAGCACGCCCGCCGCAACGGCGTGGAGAAGTTCGTCGGCGTCGGCACGATCTGCGCCTACCCGAAGCACGCGCCGGTTCCCTTCGTCGAGGACGAGTTGTGGAACGGCTACCCGGAAGAGACCAACGCGCCGTACGGCATCGCGAAGAAGATGCTGCTCGTGCAGGGGCAGGCGTACCGGCAGCAGTACGGCTTCAACGCGATCCACGTGCTGCCGGTGAATCTCTACGGGCCGCACGACAACCTGCTGGGGCACCGGGAGGGCGACGCGTGAATTCCTCTTCGTCGGCGACTGCGCGGAGGCGATCGCCCGCGCCACCGAGCGCTACGACGATCCCGCGCCGGTGAACATCGGCGCCGGCTTCGAGATCAGCATCCGCGAGCTGGCGGAGCTCGTCGCCGAGCTGACCGGGTTCGAGGGGCGGCTGCGCTTCGATCCGACGAAGCCGGACGGCCAGCCGCGCCGGATGCTCGACACGTCGCGCGCGCGGCAGTGCTTCGGCTTCACGAGCACGACCGACTTCCGGACCGGGCTGCAGCGGACGATCGACTGGTATCGCGCGCACCGCGAGGGACGGGCGTGAAGATCTGCTTCTTCAACCGCTCCTACTGGCCCGATCAGGCGGCGACGGGCCAGCTGCTGACTGAGCTCGCGGAAGATCTCGTCCATCAGTACGGCAACGACGTGACGGTCGTCGCCGGCCGCGCGCTGCATGCGGCGGCGGATGCCCGCGGGCGGCGGCTCGGCCCCGTCGCGCGCGAGCAGCATCACGGCGTCGCGATCCGGCGCGCGAACGGGACGCGGCTGCGGCCGCGGCGCTTCGCCGCGCGCGCGGCGAACTACGTGAGCTACGCCGCCGCGGCGACCGTCGCGAGCTTCGACATCGGCCGCCCAGACGTCGTCGTCTCGCTCACCGATCCCCCGATCGTCGGCCTCACCGCGCTGTGGGCGGCGCGGCGCGCTGGCGCGCGGTTCGTCTTTGTCTGCGAGGACATCTTTCCGGAGGTGGCCTCGCTCATCGAGGATTTCCAGAGTCCCGCGGTGAACGCGTCGCTCGATCGCGTGAACCGCTACCTCCTGCGCCATGCCGACGCGATCGTCGCGCTCGGCGATCGGATGCGGCGGCGTCTGGTCGAGGAGAAGGGCGCCGACCCCGCGCGGGTGCACATGATCCACAACTGGGCCGACTGCGAGGCGATCGCGCCGGGGCCGAAGGACAACGCGTTCACGCGCGCGCACGGGCTGGGCGATCGCTTCGTCGTCATGCACTCGGGCAACGTCGGACTGTCGCAGAACCTCGACGTGCTGATCGCGGCGGCGGATCGGCTGCGCGGGAAGGATCGGTTGACGATCGCGATCGTCGGCGACGGCGCGAAGCGCGAGGCGCTCGAGCGCGCGTGCCTCGAGCGCCGCCTCGAGAACGTGCGCTTCTTCCCCTATCAGCCGAAGGCGCTGCTGCACGATTCGTTCGCCGCAGCGGACGCGTTCGTCGTGTCGCTGAAAGCGGGCCTCGAGGGCTTCATCGTGCCGAGCAAGCTGTACGGGATTCTCGCCGCGGGGCGCGCGTACGTCGCGGCCGCCGATCCGAGCTGCGAAGCCGCGGCGATCGCGCACAAGGAACGCTGCGGCATCGTGGCCGCGCCGGGCGATCCCGAGGCGCTCGCGCGGGCGATTGCCGCGCTGTACGACGATCCCGACGAGACGCGAGCGATGGGAGAGCGCGCCAGACGCGTGAGGACCGCGATCAAACGCGCGTTCGACGTGCTGCTCGCCGGCGCAGGTCTGCTCGCCTCGGCGCCGCTCTGGGTCGCGATCGCCGCGGCGATCAAGATCGAGGACGGCGGCCACGTGTTCTTTCCACAGGAGCGCGTCGGACTCGGCGGCCGCGTCTTCACCGCGCTCAAATTCCGATCGATGGTCGTGGATGCCGAAGCGCAGAGCGGTCCCGTGCAGGCCGGCGAAGACGATCCGCGCATCACGCGGATCGGACGGGTGCTGCGCGGCACGGCGATGGACGAACTGCCGCAGCTCTGGAACATCTTCGTCGGCGACATGAGCTTCGTCGGCCCGCGGCCGCTGCGGCCCGGCGAAGTCGAAGCGCGCGGCGACGGACGCTTCGTGCGGCTCGACGAAATTCCCGGCTACGAGGCGCGCCACAGCGTGCGGCCAGGGCTGACCGGGATCACGCAAGTCTACGCGGCGCGCGACATCGATCGCGCGCGCAAGTTCCGCCTCGATCGCCTGTACCTCAAACGCGCCGGCTTCTGGTTCGACCTGCGCCTGATCCTCATGTCGTTCTGGATCACGGCGCGCGGCGGCTGGGAGCGCCGCGATCGGGTTTGAGCGCACGCGCCTGCCTTCCTTCGCTGTATCTCCGCTGCGGTTTGCAGTCCGCTTATAATGCAGCCACCAGCATGCGTGCGTCGCTCGACGTCCTCATCGTGGGCGCCGGCCCAGGTGGACTGTTCATGGCTGCGCGTCTCGCGGAGCGGGGGCTGCGGACGCTCGTGTGCGAAGAGCACGATCGCGTCGGCGATCCGGTCCACTGCACCGGCGTCCTCTCGACCGACAGCTTCCGGACATTCGATCTCCCGCCCGAGGCCACGCTCAATCACCTGACCGCGGTGCGCTTCGTGTCGCCGGCCGGGATTCCGGTGGACTACACGACGCCGTTGCCGCTGGCGGCGGTGATCGACCGGCCGACCTTCGATCGCGCGCTCGCGGCGCGGGCGGTGGCCGCCGGCGCCGACGTGCGCACGAACGCGCGCGTGGCCGCGCTCGAGTGCAGCGCCTCCGGCGTGTACGCGATCGTCGGCGGCGAAGCGATCCAGGCGCGGCTCGCGGTGCTCGCGTGCGGCGCCACCTATGCGTTCCAGCGGCGGTTCGAGCTCGGGCTGCCGCGCACGCACCTCCACACCGCACAGCGCGAGCTCCCCGCGGCGCGCCTGGGCGTCGTCGAGCTGCACTTCGGGCAGGACGTCGCGCCGGGCGGCTTCGCGTGGGCGGTGCCGGTCGAGCGCCCCGACGGCGGCTACGTGCGCGTGGGCGCCATGGCGTCGCGCGACAGCGTCGGCTGCTACGAGCGGATGCTCGAGCGCGTGCGGATCCGTTGGGGCGTCGGCCACGGGGCGCCGCCGCCGCGGCAGAAAATCCTGCCGCTCGGCGCGATCGAGCGCACCTACGGCGATCGGCTGCTGGCGATTGGCGATGCGGCGGGCCTCGTGAAGCCGACCACCGGCGGCGGCATTCACTACAGCATTCTGAGCGCATCGCTGGCGGCGGAGGTGGCGGCCGATGCGCTCGCGCGCGATCGCCTCGATGCCGAGACGCTGTCGCGCTACCAGCGTGCGTGGCGCGCAGAGCTCGGGGCCGAGCTCGAGGCGCAGCACGCGCTCCGCGAGGTCGCGGCGAAGCTGAGCGACGAGGCGATCGACAGCTTCTTCCAGCTCGCGCACACCGACGGCATCATGCCGATCATCCGCGCGACCGCGCGGTTCAACGAGCACCGCCCGTTCATCCGCGCGCTCTTCAAGCACCCGCCCGCGCGCCGCATCCTGTTCCGCGCGTTCGTCGCGTAGCGCGCGCGTCTCTCGAGCGCGTGTGTCGGGGATTGGGGATTGGGGATTGGGGATTGGGGCTGTCGCGCTGTCACACTGTGACGGAATCGCTCAGCGAGCTCTGCGGTCTCTGCGGTTTCCGTCGTGACTCCGCTCGTGCAGCGCGATCGCGGTGATGACGGCGAACAGCACGCCGTTCGCCGGCGTGCGCAGGCCCGTGTCGAAGAGGCTCTGCACGGCGACGGCGACGATGCCGCCGACGGCCGCGGCGCGGATCCAGAACATCGCCGACTGATCGGCGCGCAGGCGGCGCGCGATCGCGACGACGGCGGCCATCGCCGCGAGCGCCGCGGGAATTCCGACGAGCAGGCCGCCTTCGGCGGCGATCTGCAGATACTCGTTGTGCGCGTGGTTGAAGAAGAAGTGCCGCGAGCCGCTCTGGTAGACGAGCATCCCGCGCTCGAAGGCGCCCGCGCCGACGCCCGTTAGCGGGAAGTCGCGAATCATCGCGGCCGTGTCGCGCCAGATGGCGCGCCGCCCCCACTCGCCGAGCTCGGTCGTCTCCTGCATCCGCAGGGCGAGCGCGCCGAGGTTCGCGTACATCGCCGCGATCGCGACCGTCGCGGCAACCGCCGCCGCCGCGCCCGCCGCCGCCCGCCCCTCGGTTCGCCGCGACTGCACCAGCGCGACGAACACCACCAGCCCCGCCGCCCCGCCGAAAATCCCGCCGCGCGACAACGATCCCAGCAGCCCGCCCATCATCAGGCACGCCGAGCCGCCGAGCAGCAGCTGCGTCGCGTCCAGCTCGGCGAGCCGCGCGGCGACGCCGCCGACCGCCGGCGGCCGCGACGCGCGGCGCGCCAGCGCGTAGCCGATCGCGAGCGGCACCGCCATCGCAAGCCACCCTGCGAGGCCGTTGCGGTTGACGAACGGTCCATACGGAGAAGCCCCCGCGCTGAGCGGCTGCCAAATCCAGTAGAGCAGCTTCGGCGACGTTGCGCGCTGCACCGCGACGAGCGTGGTGAGCGCGAGTCCCGTCAGCGCGATCATGCGAACTGTCGTCCGCACGCCGCCGCGCGCGTAGATCGCGCGGGCGCACCAGAACACGCCGATGTAGATCGCGCCGAGGGCGAGGGCCCACGCCGTCGCTTCGGGATCGAGCGACAGCGGCGTGGCCTCGCGCCGCTCGGGCGCCGCCGCCAGCGCGAGCGCGCGATCCACGGCGGACGCGTTCGGCGAGAGGCGATCGCGAATGGCGGACGGGAGCGGGACCAGCTGTGCGGCGGCACCGATCAGACACGCCGCGAGCAGCCAGTCGAGCCATCGGTTGTGGCCGCGGCCGATCGACGGACGCGCGAGTGCGAACAGGATCAGGACGCCGGCGCAGAGCGGCACGGTCGTCCATCGGTAGGCGCCGGCGAAGGCGGCGAGCGCCCAGCCGATCAGGAGGAGAAGGACGAGGACGGCGCCATCAGGGAGTCGCTTCGGCGTAGTAGTTCTTGTACTGATGGCCGTAATACCGGGAGTAGTAATACTTGTTCTTCGCGAAGTTCACCTTGTTCAGCACCACCGCCGCGAAGCGCGGGTGCGCCTGCATCACCGTCTCGATCGCGCGCTCCGCCAGGCGGCGCCGCGTCATCTCCGCGCCGACGACGAAGGTGACGCCGGTGACCATCGGCGCGAGGATCACCGCGTCGGTCACGGCGAGCACCGGCGGCGTGTCGATGATGATCCAGTTGAACGGTCCGTGCGCGAGGTTGGTCAAAAGCGTCTTCATGCGTTCGGACGAGAGCAGCTCTGACGGGTTGAGCGGCGAACGCCCGGCGGTGATCGCGAGCAGGTTCGGATCGACGGTCCGCTGAATCACGTCGCGCACGCGCGCCTGCCCGGTCAGCACCTGCGACAGGCCGCGGTCGTTCGTCAGCCGCAGCGGACGATGCAGGCCGGGGCGCCGCATGTCGGCGTCGATCAAGAGCACGCGCGCGCCGCCGTAGGCGAGCGCCATCGCGATGTTCGCCGCGGTCGTCGTCTTGCCCTCGAGCGGCTGCGCGCTCGTGACGGTGATGATCTTGGTCGCGTCGCCCTGGTACTTCGACAGCAGCGAGGTGCGCAGCGACCTGAACGACTCGCCGAAATCGTGCGGCACGTGCGACGAGGCGAGCAGCGGGTGCTTGTCGCCGCGCACCACCGGCACGAGGCCGAGGAACGGCAGCTTCAGGCGCCGCGTCACGTCCTCCGGCGTCTTGATCGTGTCGTTCATGTAGTCGAGGCCGAGCGCGACGGCGACGGCGAGCACGAGCCCGATCATGAGCGACATGAGAACCGTCCGCCGGCCGCCCGCCGTGATCGGCCCCCGCGGCGTCTCGGCGCGATCGACGAGGCGGACGTTGTTGGTGCGGCTGTTCGCCGAGACCCGCAGCTCCTTCTCGCGCGTCAGCAGCGACTGATAGACCTCGCGGTTGCTCTTCGCCTCGCGCTCCATCACGCCGTAGCCGATGCCCTTGCGGTTCAGATCCTGCGCCTCGGACTTCGCCCCGTCGAGGTTGCGCGCCAGCGTCTGCTCCTGCAGCACCGCCGTCTCGTACTCGTTCTTCACCGACTGCACCGCGCGCGCGATCTCGAGATCGAGCTGCCGCTGCGCGTCCTGCAGCGCCGCGACGGCGTTGATGACCTGCGGGTGCTTGTCCTGATAGCGCTCGAGCAGCTTCGCCTTCTCGCGCTGCAGATCGCTCAGCTTCGCCTTCGCGCTCGCGACGCCGGCGTTGGTGGCGATCGCCGGAATCGCGTCGGGCGCCGTGCCGTTCGCGATCGCCTTCACCTGGTTGTAGAGCGACTCCTTCTGCACGCGCTCGGTCCGCGCGCGCGTGACGGCGTCGTTCAACTGGTTCAGCCGCGACAGCACGATGTTCTGCTTGTCGTCGAGCGAGAGCGCGTTCTCCTTCTCGCGGTACTCGGCGAGCCCCTTCTCGCTTCCCTCGACGCGCTTCTGCTGGTTGTCGAGCTCCTTGTCGAGCCAGTCGAGCATCCCCTGCGTCGACTGCAGCTTCAGCTCGAGGTTCTGGTTGACGTACTCCTCGATCAGCGCATTGACCGCTTCGGCGGCGAACTTGGGATCCTCCGACACGAACGACACGTCCACCAGATGGCTGCCGCGCACCGGATCCACGCTCACGCGGCCGATGAAGGCGCTCACGAGCCCCGACTCGTCGGCCGTCTCGTCCACCTTCGGCGCCTCGGCCGGCGCGTTCGGCTTCGCGATGCCGATGATCTTGTCCTTCGCTTCCTGCAAGAGCGTGGACGCCGTCGGCGGCGCCGGCTTCGTGCCGTTGAACTCGGGCACCGTGTCGAGGCGCAGCTTGCGCACGACGCGGCGCGTCAGATCGCGCCCTTTCAGAATCTTGTACTGCGTCTGGTAATACGGCTCCGGATCTTCGTAGTACTGGTTCGCGTCGTTCTGCAGCCCCGGCACCGCGGTGGAGCGCTCGTCCTCGATGAGCAGCCGCGCCTGCGCCTGATACATCTGCACCGTGCTGTAGCCCTGGATGATCAGCGCGGCCGAGACGAGCACGAACGTCGCGGCACAGATGCGGCGGTAGCGGTAGATGACCGCGAGCCGATCGAGCAGGTGGACGTCCTGCTCCGGCGCGTAGTGCGGCGCCGAACCCTGGCCATGCGACGAACCGGCGTGCGACGGCGATCCGGCCGTGACAGCCGTTGTCGAAGGAGCCGGGGCGTCGGGCGGGCTGGACGGAAGCATTTACTGGTTCGGGCTCACCGGCGTCGTCGTGGCGACGGCGATGACGCCGTTGGCAGCGGCCTGCGCGGCGAGCAGTGACGCGGTCGGCGTGCTGTTGACGCCCATCGCACTGGCAAACGGCGGCACGCGGAACGGCAGCTTCACGACCGCCGACACCATCTCGCCGGCGTTCACGTTGAGCAACTGGCTCGCGGCGAGCACGGTGGAGTCGTCGCCCATCATCTCGACGATGTACGTGCCGGGGTCGACGTTGCGAAAGGCGAAGAGGCCGGACTTGTCGGTGATCTCGGTGTCGACGATGCGGCCGAAGCGCGCATCGCGGAGACGGACGATCGTGTTCGGCAGCTGACCGTTGGTCGAATTGAGCGCATTGCCCTGGATGATCGTCGGCACGCCCGGCCGATTGATCGTGAGGAGGCGCGCCGTCGGCGGACGCACGACGCCCCGCGCCATGACGAGCGCCGGCTCCGGCGCCGCGGGCCGTTGCGCGCCAGCGGTCAGGGCGATGCCCGTGCCGAATACAATCAGCGCTGCGTAGGTCAGGAGGCGAGACATACTGCCGTCATGTCAAATATCGGGCGCAAACGCGTGAATCGACAGTCCGTCCATATAAGACAGTATAGGACACAATAGGTCTTTATAGACGAGTCTTGCATCATGCGGGGGACAGATTTTCGCAGCTTTTTCCGACGCGCACGCCGCGTTCAGCCCGGCCGACACTCCATTCTAGCCGGACCCTCCCCTTAACCGATGCGAACTGCTGGACTTGTTCGACTTTCGCTGGCCCGGGGCCTGATTGTTGGGGGTGCCGTCGCCGCCGCCGTCGCGCCGATTCCAGCCGGCGTCGTCGATCGGGTGTACGCGGCAGGACTGTATACCCGCGTGCAGCCGCTGCTGACGAGGATGTCGAACCTGACGCCGGTGGCGCTGCTCGACGTGCTGATCGTCGCGGTCGCGGCGGCGTGGATGGGGCTGGCGTGGCGCGACCTCCGCCGCTCTGCGACGCGCGGCCGCGCGGCGCGTGACCGGCGCCGCGGCGCGGCGCGCCGCCGCGGCCGCGGTCGACCGCCTGAACGCGCTGCACGATCGCGCGCACGCGGCGGGGTGGCCTCCGGCCGACGCGATCGACGCGGATCTCGCGGATGGACTGCACGCGGCGCTCGACGATCTGCGACGCGGTGCGATCATCGTGCCGGCGCGGCCGAAACGGACCGCGCTGGACCTCTACTTCCGCCGCGCGGGCGTGGACGGCATGACCGATCCGCTGTTTCTCGAGACGCTGGTCGCGTCCGACGTCCTCCCGTTCGAGCGCCCATTCGTCGTCGCCCACGAATGGAGCCACCTGGCGGGGTTCGCCGATGAAGGCGACGCGAACTTCGTCGGCTTCCTGGCGTGCACGCGGTCGTCGATCGGAGGCGGGCACGAGGAGCTATGCGCTGGTAGTGCGGCTGGCTCTCGGGGTGCGCTTGCCGTCCGGCGCAGAAGTTCTGCCGCCGGCGGTAATCAAGAATTGATACGCGCCGCCTGCGGCAGCGCAGGCCTTCAGGCCTGCGACGGGGCCGTGCGGGCAGCCCTGAAGGGCTGCGCTACCGTGATTTGCGCATTTCGTCGGCGCCTTCGCGAATGATCGCGTAGAGCGCGGCGGCGCAGATCGCGTCCGTCATGTTGTCGAGGATCCACTGCCGCGGGCGAAAGGCCGCGCGATCGGCGAGCGCGGCGCGCAGCAGCGGCTCGAGCTCGTCGAGCGAGCGCCACACGCGGCCGGTCGCGGCCGTCAGGTACGGCGCCGATGATCCGGCGATGAAGGTCCGTCCTGCCCACCGTGCCTCCGCTCGCGGATCCCATGCGAGCGTCGGCACGTCCATCGACCACGCTTCGGCGAGCGCGATGCCCTGCGTCTCGAACGCGCTCAGGAAGATGCCGAACGACGCCCGATCGAGCAGGTCACGAAACGCCGCCTGTGTAAAGTGCTCGTGCTCGCCGTGGCCCGAGCGGACGCGCTGCGGCTCGAGGCCCGCGCTGCGAACGATCTGCTCGACGCGCTCGCAGAACGCTTCGTCGCCGCTCTTCCAGTAGACGACCGCGGCGCGTGCGCGTTCGCGGCCGGGCGTCGGCGACCAGAATCGCGCGTCGACGCCGCACGGGCAGGCGCGCGCCTTTGCAAGCAGCGCCGGCTCGTCGCGGTAGAACGTCTTCACCCATTCGCTCGCGACGATCAGCCGATCGATCTCGGGGGTGCGCAGCACACCGTCGCTCTCGTCCGGGTAGAGCGCATTGACCGGTCCGGCGACGAGGTACTCGATCCGTCCGCGCCGCTTCAGCTCGGCCGCCTGCCGGAGCGACGCATTCTCCGGCGCGTAGACCGCGCGGCCGACCTCGCTCGCGCGCCGCGGGTTGAAGGTGAAGTCGGCGCCGATCTCGTTCAGCCCTTCGACGACGCTGCGGACGAGCGCGTAGTGGCCCGGATACTTCGACGGCTGCGGCGGCGGAGGCGCGCCCGGCCTGACGAGCGGGCGAACGGCGCGCCGCGCGCCTTGATACAGCCGCCGCGCGGTGCCCGGAATCGGCGACGTCAGTACCGTGAGAAACGGCCGGGGCATCGTTCAGAAGCCGAGGCGGCGCCGCGCGCCGGCGGCGATGCGGCGCTCCACACTCTGCGCGCGCGCCGGCCACGCCGGCCGATACGAGCGATCGGGCCGCGGGCGGCGTCCGGCCGCCCGCACGAACTCCTCGCGCAGCCGCGCGACGTGCCAGATCTCGAGCGGCTCGAAGTGCTGCGGCGTACGCTCCGCGAACCAGCGGAGCAGATCGCGATCGGTCCACGACTCCTCGCGATCGACCGACAGATCCGGGAACGTGAGATCGCGCAGCCACTCGGCGGGCGCCGGCGCCGTACGCGCACGCGGCGCGGGCAGCGTCCCCTGATACCGCTCGTTGATGCCTGCGGCGTCGCGGCCGTCCAGCCATTCGCGGCAGCGGTACCACGCCTGGCGGCTCTGCGTCCGGTTCGGCAGCAGCCACTGCAGGTGCAGCACCGCGACGTCGGCTTGAATCGTCGCCGACGCGCCGTCGATCGGCACGCGCGGCTCGTGCAGCGACAGCAGGTTCGCGCGATTCCAGTCCATGCGACGATCGTCGACAAACGCGAGCGCCTTCCATCGCGGCGCGTAGTTCACGCTGAACACGCGGTAGCGGTCGAAGCCGCCCCACAAGTGGACGTAGCGGCACTCGACGACGGTGCCGGGCGTGAGCTCTGCGCGGCGTTGGTCGAGGAACCTCTTCGCCGCCGGCGGCGACACGAGCTCGTCGGCGTCGGTCGACCACAGGAGATTGCAGCCGTCGTAGCCGCGCGCGGCGTCGAGGAGCTGCCATCGCGCGCGCGTGCACGTCCGGCTCTCCGCCGACTCGACGACGACGACGTTGGGAAACGTTCTGCAGATCTCGCGCGAGCCGTCGTCGGAGTTCTGATCGGCGACGATCACGACGTCGCAGAACGCGGTGAGCGACCGAAGCGCGTGCGGCAGCACCCACGCTTCGTTCTTCACCGGCAGCAGTCCGATGATCTTCATCGCGTCAGCGTCCGGTGAGCATGAGCCCGACGAGCCGCTTCCGTCCGTACCCGCGCGACCAGCGCGGATTGTACAAACCATCGCGCCAGGCCCGCAGCACGAATTCGCGCAGCGACGATCGCCCGGAGGGCGCCGTCATGTGGTACAGCGTGAAGAGCCAGTAGCCGCTGAAGTCGTAGAAGAGGCGACGGTCTTCGTCGTCGAGCACCGGCGGCAGCGCCGCGCGGTACCGCGCGAGCAGCCGCAGGATGTGCTCCGGCGTCATCGCGAGGTTGCGCGTGTCGCCGTCGCCGTGCGCGCGATACCAGGACCGATCCGAACATCGGGTTCACGCCCCGCAGGAGCGCGCGCACGAAGGCGGCGCCGTCGACGTCGCGCTCGATCGCCGATGGATCGATCGGCTGCCCGAGCGCGCCGGCCGGCGGTTCGTCGTCGAACGCGGTCATCTCGGCGGCCACGAAGCCGCACGCCGGATCGGCGTCGAGCAGGCGGCACGCGGTCTCGAGGTAGTGCGTGCCGAGAAGATCGTCCTCGTGAAACGCGATCGTGTAAGGCGCGCGGCCGGCGGTGATCGCCGCGAACATGTTGCGCATCGCGCCGAGGCGCGCCTCGTTGCGGCAGTACCGGATGCGCGCGTCGCCGAGCGATGCCGCGTAGTCGCGGTACTCGTCCGACGCGCCGTCGTCGAGGAGCGTCACCTCGAAGTCCTGCAGCGACTGCGCGAGGACGCTCTCGATGCACCGCTGCAGGCGATCGAGCTGGCGGTAGCACGGGATGTTGACGGAGACGAGCGGCGCGCTCAACTGCCGATCAGCCATTCCTGGTTGATGACGAAGTCGCCGTCGT
This sequence comes from Acidobacteriota bacterium, assembly GCA_003223775.1. Taxonomy (GTDB): domain Bacteria; phylum Acidobacteriota; class Vicinamibacteria; order Vicinamibacterales; family CAVVIG01; genus QHWK01. The sequence goes on along the minus strand of QHWK01000119.1, from coordinate 7,716 downwards.
TGATGTTGGCGACGCCGTGGCCCGTGCGGAACAGATCGCAGCGCTCGATCGTGAACCCGATCGCCTTGGTCCATGCGTCCCAGCGCTCGACGTTCCACACGCCGACGCTGAACGTGAGCGAGTAGGCGCCTTCGGTGAGCGGCAGCGGCCCGAGCCGGCAGACGAAGTGCTGGTCATCCGCGCGGTAGTACGTGTCGCGCACCGGGTTGGCGGCACCGTAGCTGATCACCTGATCGTCGTCGTTCAGCAGCTTGAATTCCGCGGTGTAGGAGTTCTCGGGCGCGCGGCCGCTCGACCAGAGATGGATCTCCATCACGTCGCCGGCGTCGAAGCGGCTCGTCACGACGCCCTGACCGTTGCGCAGCTCGGCGCGCCGCAGGTGATAGCCGCGCGGCGGCTGCGCGCGGTCGGCCGCGCCCGTCGCGCTCCGCGCGGCGCTGTGGTGCTGCCGCTCGTAGCGCCGCGTCACGTCCGACGGCGTGCCGTCGTCGACGAGACGGCCGCCGTCGAGCATGACCGCGCGCGTGCAGAGCTGGCGCACGGCGGTGAGATCGTGGCTGACGAAGAGCACCGTTCGCCCTTCGCCGCGCAGATCCTGCATCCGTCCGAGGCAGCGGTTTCGGAAGTGCAGATCGCCGACCGACAGCACTTCGTCGACGATCAGGATCTCGGGATCGAGGTGCGCGGCGACCGAGAACGCGAGCCGCACGAACATGCCGCTCGAGTAGTGCTTCACGGGCGTGTCGATGAAGCGCTCGAGCTCGGCGAACGCGACGATCGCGTCGAACTTGCGGCGGATCTCGGCGCGGTACATGCCGAGAATCGCGCCGTTCAGGAAAATGTTCTCGCGGCCGGTGAGCTCGGGATGAAAACCGGTGCCCACCTCGAGCAGGCTCGAGACGCGGCCCGTGAGATCGGCGTAGCCGGTCGTCGGTGGCGTGATCCGCGACAGGATCTTCAGCAGCGTGCTCTTGCCCGCGCCGTTCGGCCCGACGATGCCGATCACCTCGCCGGACGCGACGCCGAAGCTGACGTCGGAGAGGGCCCAGAACTGCGTCTCCGCGCTCCGGCCCGACAGATGCGTGAAGCGGCGCCACGGCGCCTTCACCCACGACGCGAGCGATTCGCCGAGCGTCGCCGCGCCGACCTGCGCCGCGCCGATCGTGTAGCGCTTGCCGAGCCGCTCGATGGCGATCGCGTCAGATGACATCCGCGAACCGCCGTTCCACCTGCACGAAATACCGGACGCCGGCGGCGAGGAGCACCACGGTCGCGATCGACGAGACCAGGATCACGCCCACCGGAAACGGCGTCCCGAGCACGCTCGCGCGAAAGCCGCTGATCATGCCGGTCGCCGGATTGAGCGCGTACCAGAGGCGATACTGCGGCGGGATGATGTCGAGCGTATAGAGCACCGGCGTCGCGAACAGCCACAGCTGGACGACGAAGGTGAGCACGTAGCGGACGTCGCGGTAGGTCACAATCAACGCGGAGAACAGAATGCCGGCGCCGGCCGCCGCCGCCACCGTGCCGGCCACGAATACCGGCGCCGCCGCCAGGCGCCACGTCGGCTCCACGTGATAGCTCGCCATCAGCACGGCAAGGACACCGAACGAGACCGCGAAATCGACGAGGCCCGATGCAATCGCGGAGAGCGGAACGAGGATACGCGGGAAGTAGACCTTCGTGATCAGATGGCTGCTGCCGACGAGGCTGTTGCCGGCAAGCGTCACGGCGTTTGCGAAGAACGTCCACGGCATCATGCCGACGAAGACGTGGAGCGCGTACGGGCCGTTCACCTGCTTCGACATCCCGCCGAAGCGGCCGAACACCAGCGCGAAGAAGAACGTCGTCGCGAGCGGCTGGATGATCGCCCACATCGCGCCGAGCACGGTCTGCTTGTAGCGGACCTTGACGTCGCGCCAGACGAAGAAGAAGAGCAGCTCGCGGTAGTCGCGCAGCTCCGCCAGGTTCAGCATCTGCCAGGATCGCGGCGGCTCGAGCCGGAGCGTCCGGCGGGCCGGCTGGGCTTGAGGGACTGCGAGCATCGTATCGGCTATCGTCGCCGAGGCAATTTCCCTGTAGGGTGGCAAGGCAGGAAGGCAGGAAGGCAGGAAGGCAGGAAGGCAGGAATTCAAGGACGGAAGGAAGGATGGATGGAATGACGAAGGATACAAGGATGGAATGACAAAAGGTGAAGGTTGGAAGGCTGAAAGGCTGGAAGGCTGAAAGGCTGGAAGGGCTTCCGTCTTCGCCTTGCCACCTTCCGGCCCTCGGGCGTTCCTGCCTTGCCACTATCCGATCGGCGTGACCGCGCGGGCGGCGACATCCGTCGAATCGCCTTTGTAGAACACCTTCTCGAGAAACAGCCCCGACGGCGGCGCTGTGAGGCGTGCCGGCGCGTCGGAGTCTTCGTCGAACAGCCCGGCGGCGGCCTCGGCCGGCAGGCCGCCGCGGCCGATCTCGACGAGCACGCCGACGATGCGGCGGACCATCTTCCAGAGAAAATGCGATCCCTGGACGGCGACCAGAATCAGCTCGCCTTCCTCGACGAGCTCCACGCGGTCGACGAGGACGCGCGTCGACCGCGCCTCCTCCCCTTCGTCGCGCGCGTCGGCGGCGGCAAACGCGCGGAAGTCGCGCAGGCCGACGAACGCGCGTGCAGCCTCGCGCATGCGCGCAACCTCGAGCGGCTCCTTCACCCACCAGACGTAGGCTTTCGCGAACGCCGTGCGGCGGCGCGCGATCTGATAGAGGTAGCGGCGCGCGATCGCGTCGTGGCGCGCGTGAAAGCGGTGCGGCACCTGCGCCGCCGCGAGGATGTTGATGTCCGCCGGCAGCTCGTCGTTGATCCGGCGGCGCAGCGTCTCGGGGGGCAGCGGCGTCGCGACGTCGAGGTGCGCCACCTGCGCGAGCGCGTGTACGCCTGCGTCGGTGCGGCCGGATCCGTACAGCTCGAAATCCCTGCGGCCGGTCACCGACCTGACGGCGCGATCGATTTCGCCCTGCACCGTTCTGGCGTTCTTCTGGATCTGCCAGCCGCTGTAGCGCGTCCCCGCGTACTCGATCGTCAGCTTGTAGCGGGGCATGCAAAGGCCACAAAGACCGCAAAGTATAATCCCTGTTCCATCATGGTCGAAGGGACGCGCACGCCCCGGCTCGTCGTCACCGACACGCTCGGGCGGCGCATCGTCAACATCGACAAGCCGCTGTTCACGATCGGCCGCCGCAGCGAGACGGACCTGCGGCTCGCCGGCGCCGACATCTCGCGCGTGCACGCGGAGATCGCGATCGAGAGCTCGACGTGCATCATCCGCGACAAGCAGTCGCGCTTCGGGACGTTCGTCAACGGAGAGCAGATCACCGAGCGGCCGCTCGCGCACGGCGACAAGGTGCGCCTCGGTCAGTCGCCGGACATCGACATCGTCTTCTTCATCGACGACGAGGCGCCGTCGGTCGAGAGGAGCGCCGTGTCGGCGGCGATCGAGCTGCGGCAGATGGCGGCGCTCCTCGAGGGGCTGCGCGCGCTCGGGTCGGGCCGCGTCCTCGACGAAGTGCTCGCGATGGTGCTCGACTCGGCGATCGACGTCACCGGCGCCGAGCGTGGCTTCATCATGCTCGCCGGGCGCGACAAGTCGCTGGAGTTCAAGCTCGCGCGCGCGCGCGGCAAGATCACGCTGCCGGGCCGCACGTTCGAGACGAGCCGCAAGATTCCCGAGCAGGTGTTCGCAACCGGCCGGATGACGATCGTCGAGGATCTGCTCGACGCGGACGCCGCGCAGAACCACACCGCGACCGTCGCGCTCGGCATCCGGCAGGTGCTCTGCACGCCGCTGCGCCTCGTGCGCTACGTCGAGCGCGCGGACCAGAAGACCGCCGACGAGGCGATCGGCGTCCTCTATCTCGACAGCCGCGAGCGCGGCGCGCTGCGATCGGCGTCGTCGCAGTCGGCGCTCGAGACGCTCTCGGCGGAAGCGGCGATCGCGATCGAGAACGCGCGGCTGTACCGCGAGGCGCTCGACAAGGCGAAGTTCGAGCAGGAGCTGAAGGTCGCCGCCGCGATTCAGCAGTCGCTGCTGCCGGCCGCGAACCGCGAGGGGCCGTTCTTCTCGACGGCGGCGGCCTCGATCGCATGCCGCGCCGTCGGCGGCGATTTCTTCGACTACGTCGATCTGCAGGACGACCAGTTCGGCTTCATCGTCGGCGACGTGGCGGGGAAAGGATCGCCGGCGGCGCTGCTCGCGGCGGCCGTGCTCGGCATGTTCAGCGCCGAGGCGACGTATCAGGCGCGGCCGGCGCCCCTCATCACGCGTCTGAACCACGGCCTGTTCCGCCGCGCGATCGAGTCGCGCTTCCTCACGACCTTCTACGGCATTCTGGCGGCCGACGGATCGCTCACCTACTGCAACGCCGGACACAACGCGCCGCTCCTGGTGTCCGCGTCGGGGATCCGCCGTCTCGATCGCGGCGGCGTCGTGCTCGGGCTGTTCGAGCGCGCGGCGTTCGAGGAAGAAACGGTGAATCTGCAGAAGGGCGATCTGATCGTCGCCTTCAGCGACGGCGTGACCGAGGCGATGAACCCGGACGGCGAGGAGTTCACCGACGAGCGGCTGCTCGCGTGCGCGAACGCGCACCGCGGCGAGCCGCCGCAGCAGGTGCTCGACGCGCTGCTCGCAGACGTGCACGCCTTCTGCGCCGGCGCCACGCAGAGCGACGACGTGACCGCCGTGCTGGTGCGCTACAACGGCGCCCCAGGAATGAAGAATTCAGACGCGCTACGGTTTTAATAATTGTTACCGCAGAAGCGCGAGCACGGACTTGTCGATCGCGCAGGTGACGGTCTTCGCGCGCCCGGCGAGCTCGAGCGTCACGTCGTCGGTCGGCGCGAACGCGGCGAAGTCGAAGATGAATTTTCCGCCGCCGCCGGCCTCGAGCGACTGCGTGATCGGGCTCACCGCGCGGCCGCCGCGCGTGATCGCGACGCGCGCGATCGGATTCTTCGAGCCTGCCCCCGGCGTGACGCCGACCGTAATCCGCGTGCGCTGCGCGTCGGCGTAGCTCGGCGTCGGCGGCTCCTGCTTGTTGCGAACCGCCTGCCACACTTCGTACGCCACCTGCTTGTAGGGCGTGAACAACGCGAGCGTGAAGTCGGGGTTCTTGCACAGGCCGGCGTCGTAGAACACGCACGGCGGGTTGGCGCCGCCCTGTTTGCCGCACGCGATCGCGTTGTAATAGCTGTCGCGGCTGATTGGCTGGATCCCTTTGTCCCACGGCGGGGTCAGCGGACCTCTGGGGGGCTGCGCCGTGATCTGCGCGTACGCGGAGGCCGCAAAGAGGGCAAAGGCCGCGAAGAGCGCAAAGGGATTCACAAATTCCACCCGTGCGGGCCGGTCCATCCTTCCTCGAGCAGCCCGCGCTCGAGCTCGCGCTGGCGATCGGTGAGCTCGCGCTCGGTCTCGAACCGCTCCACGCGCTCCGATCCGCTGGCGTCGATCACGCGCAGCTCGAACGCCTCCTGGGTCAGCTGGCGCGATTCGTACCGCACATAGTCCGATCCGCGCTTGAACCACCAGAACATGCGAGCGGTATCGGCTCGAGCTCGTCCGTTCTGCAGTTTCAGCCGCGCGTGCGGTCGTGACTGGTCCGTCCGCCTTTGCGCATCGGCTCGTGATTCTCCGCCTTGCCGAAACCGCCGCCGCCGCGCTTCTCGCCGCCGCCGTGCACTTTGTTCACCGTCGCCCACGCGCGCCGCTCGGCTTCCTGCTCGGGAACGCCGCGCTCCTCGTACCCTTCCTCGATGTGCTCCGCCTGACGTTTTTCTTTGTCGGTGTATTTGCTCTTGTCGCCTCTCGGCATGATGCTCCTCCTCGAGGGAGATGAAGCAACGCGCCGGCCAGCGTGGAGCGACCGGCCGAGGTGAGGCTCAGCGGCGTCGCAGCCACCGCGGCGCGCCAGAGACGAAGCGCCATGCGTACAGCGCGGGGAGGAGCAGCGTCGACTCGACGCCGTATTTGCCGCGCATGTAGCTCGGCGCCGGGAAGAGGTGTTCGCGCACGAGCCGTCCGCGCTCGCGCCATGTCGCGAGCGCCTGCAGATCGAGGCGGAGCAGATCGGTCTCGCTCGACCGCGCGGCAATCACCGGCACTTCATCGCGTTCGCCGCGACCGTCCGCCAGACGCTGCGCGAAGCGATCGGGAGCGGCGCCGCCGAACGACTCGCGCGCGAGCTGCAGGCCGTCGCGCGCCAGCAGGCGCAGCCCGCGCGCGCGGACGAGATCTTCGAACTGCGTCTGCTCGTCGGGCGTCAGCGCGGCGGCGAGCAGGTGCAGGTCGTAGATCCACAGCAGATCGCGCGAGCCCGGGTGGTGGCCGGCGCGATGCACGAGCGCGAGCACGAGCGCGTCGGACGCGCCGACGGTCTCCGCCGCCGGGCCGAGCGGCGGCAGCGGCACGCGCCGCCGCCACAGCTCGTCGAACGCGACGCGATCGGCGAGCGCGTGGCGATTCGAGATCTTCACGTGCACGTCGAAGGCGTGAAAGACGCCGTGGCGATCGCGTTTGCCGTAGTGCCGCTGGTAGGAGACGAGCCGGCCCGACGTTTCCTGCTGCCGCTCGAATTCGAGGCGCGCAAACACCTCCTCGACCGACGGCAGATCGGCTGGCGGCACGAGCAGATCGGTGTCGGTGTGCGGCCGCGTGTGCGGCGCGGGATACCACTGCCGCGCGAGCGCGGCGCCCTTGAAGATCAGCGTGCGCACGCCGCGGCCCGTGAGCGCCGCCAGGACGGACGTCGTCTGTATCTGCCGCAGGCAGTCGACCGCGATCGCGGTACGCTCGGCCTCGAGAAATGCGCGGACGCGATGCTCGATCGCCGCCGCAATGAGCTCCTGCGCGTCGACGCCCGCTGACGCCGGCATCGGATCGTCGGGCGCCGCGAGCGCGCGCGCGACGATTGCCGCCGCGCTCATGCGTCGCCGATGACGACGAGGTCGTGCGCCAGCAGCATCGCGACGAGCGTGCGAAGGCCCTCCTCGTCCATTTGTCCGGAGACCGCCTCAATCACACGGTCGATCGGCGTCGCCCTTTCACCATCCAGCCGCTCGACGAGCCAGCGCATGCCGCGCGGAAACCTGTACGTGCGCCCGCCGCACTCCACGTCGACGGAGGCATCGGACGCGCCGCCGGCCGTAACGCGCGCGGCGCCCTTCAACGCGATCGAAAACGTCCGGCCCGGCGGCAGGCCGTCGAGCGTCGCGCTCCACGGCAGTGTGAACGCCGGCCGCGGCTTGACGTTCGATCCGGTCTCCGCGACGTACTGTTCGACCAGATCGCCCTCGCACGCCGCGAGCACCGCGCGGCGCAGCGCGTCGCTGTATCGCCGGCGCTCGTCGGCGCCGCCGAGCAGCGGGGCATCCTGGCCGGCGATCTCATGGGAACGGATCCGCCGCACGATCCAGTTCACGAGATCGCTCCCGCGCGGGTTCTTCACGCCGAGCGTCAGATGGAGCGCCGGCTCGTCGATCGGCACCGCGAGGTGGTAGCAGCCTCTCGGGATGTAGAGCAGATCGCCGGGCGTGAGGATCTCGTCGAGCACCGCGCCGGCCGGTGGAATCGACGTCCCCGCCAGATCGCGGCGATCGACCTGATCGATCGAGCGCCCGTAGAGGAGCCACCGCTTCCGGCCGTCCAGGTGCAGGATGAAAATCTCCTGGTTGTC
>QHWK01000118.1 GCA_003223775.1 Acidobacteriota bacterium | reverse complement strand
CGATCAGCATCGGCAGCGCGACGCGCGCCATCCGCGACGCCTCGCGCGTCGTCGCGAAACAGCTGCTCCCGCCCGAGGTCACGAAGTAGTGGGCGCCGGCGACACCTGGGGCGAGATCCTCGCCCCGCAGGCGCTCGACCTCGCGCTGCTGACGGCGTTCATCGCGCTGACGCTCGTCAGCTTCTTCCGCAAGAGCGTGCGGTTGAAGTACGCCGCGCTGGTCGCCGCGGTCGGGTACATGGGGTTCATGAAGAGCAGCCTCGTGTCGATCAGCGACGTGTTCCGGTTCGCCGATCTCAGCCTGCCGCCGTTCAAGTACAGCCTCGCGTGGTATGTGTTCTCCGTCTTCGTCGTGGTGTCGACGGTGCTGTGGGGGCGGCTGTATTGCGGACGCGTGTGCGCGTTCGGCGCGCTCACGCAGCTGATCGATGCGATCGTGCCGGCGAAGCTGCGCGTCGAGCTGCCGCGGCGGTTCGAGCAGCGCGCGGCCTGGGCGAAATACGTCGTCCTCGCGGCGGTGCTCGTGTACTTCGCCGCGACGCGCGACGTGGCGCTGCCGGTCCGCTACGCCGAGCCGTTCTGGATGTTCGGCCTCTTCGGCACGACCGCGATGTGGGCGGGCCTCGCCGCGCTGCTCGTCGCGACGGTCTTCGTTCGCAATTTGTACTGCCGGTTTCTGTGTCCCGTCGGCGCGACGCTCGGCATCCTCTCGGGCCTGACGATCTTCCGGATCAAGCGCTGGTCCGAGTGCCGCACGTGCAAGATCTGCGAGAAGACCTGCGAGTGGGGCGCGATCCGCGGTCCCGAGATCGTCAAGCGCGAATGCGTGCGCTGCGACGACTGCGAGCGGCTCTACCTCGATCAGCAGAAGTGCCCGCACTGGATCGTGCTGCGCCGCAAAGGGAAGATGTTCGTATCGGCGTAATCCGCAATCCGCAATCCGCAATCCGCATTGCTCTTAAGGCGCGTCGGTCGGCGCCGCGACGATCGCGACCTTCGCCTTCAGGCCCGACGACACGATCACCTCGTTTCCCGCCGAGACGATCACGCCTTCCACGTTCGGCAGCCGCTCGATGAGCGCCATGCCGGCCTCGGGACCGAGAACGAAGACGCCGGTCGACAATCCGTCGGCGACGAGCGGGCTGTCGGCGACGATCGTCACGCTTCGGCAGCCGCGCGCCGGCTGGCCCGTCGCCGGATCGAGGATATGGTGGTATCGCACGCCGTCCTTGACGAACGCGCGCGAGTAATCGCCGGAGGTGCTGAACGTGCTGTCGCTCAGCTCGATCGTCGCGAACGTGCGATCGGGCCGGCGCGGATCGGCGATGCCGAGCCGCCACGGGCGTCCGTCCTTTTGCCCCGCGACGTAAAGATCGCCGCCGGCCTGCACGAGGAAATCGTGGAGCCCCGCCCGCCGCAGGATGCCGACCGCGCGCTCGACCGCGTAGCCCTTGCCGATGCCGCCGAGATGCACGCGCATCCCCTTGCGCCGCGCGAATACGGTGCCGGCGCGATCGTCGATCTCGATCGCGCGGTAGTCCACGAGCGGCAGCCGCGCGCGAATCGCGTCAGGCGCGGGCACGCTGTCGTCCTGATTCTGATAATCGAATTTCCAGATGTCGCTCAGCGCGCCGAACGTGACGTCGAACTTGCCGCCGGTCCACTCGCTCACCTGCCGCGCCGCACGGAGCGCCTCGCGCACCTCCGCGCTCACCGGGACGGCGCGCTCGCCGGCGGCGGCGTTGATCCGCACGACGTCGCTGCCGGCGCGCCAGACGCTCATCAGCGCGTCGAGGCGCTCGAACTCGGCGACGACGGCATCGAACGCGCGGTTCGCCGACCCGTCGTCGTCGGTCCACGCCGTCAGGCGAAGATCCGATCCCATCGCCGTCGCGGCGCGCTCGACGGCGTGGCGCACGGCGGTCGATCGGCCGCCGCACGCCGCCGCAGCGAGCGCGGCGAGGAGAAGCGCCGCCGGCCTCATGGCCGAAATCCGATCCGCTTGCGCGCGACCTTCGGCGGCGCCATCAGCTCTCTGATCGCGTTGTGCGCGGATCGCGCGGCGGCTATGAAGCACGCTCGACAGCATCGCCACGCCCTGCTCGGTGAATGCGTACGGCGCCGTTCGCCGGCCGCCGTGCCTGGAACTTGAGATCACAGATTGTGATCTCAAGTTTGCGGCTTCCCCGGCTGTCAGCTCGATCATGAAGTCCGCCGGAAAGCGGCTGATGTTCCGCTTTACCGCTTGGACGAGCGTTCGAGTGTCGACCTTGTAGAGCCGCGCGAGGTCGGCGTCCAGGATGACGCGGAGCCCTCGAACGGTGCGAATGGTCCGATCGACCCGCGCGGCGGCGACGAGCGACGTTGTCGCCACCCGAGATCCTCCGCGGATATCGTGACCCGGGATGGCACCCCGGGCGCAGGACAGCTGCGCTTTTCGTGCAAGCGGCTCCCTGCGCGCAGGCTTCCGCCGTCGCCGGCCATGCACTACACTCTCCCGCCATGCGTGCGCATGTCCGTCTTCCTCTGCACATCTTTTTGCTGACCGTTCCGCTGTCCCTGTTCGCGCAGACCGATGCGCCGCCGGATCCGGTGAAGACGCTCGTCGAGCGTCTGGACCTCGAAAGATACAAAGCGACGATCAAAGGGCTGACGCAGTTCGGCGATCGCCGGCAGGGAACGGATCGCAATCGCGCGGCCGTCGACTGGATCGACGCGCAGCTCCGAAGCTACGGCTGCCCGACCGAGCGGATCAAATATGTCTACGATCCGCCGCCGCCGAACCCGAACGCGGGGCGCGGCCGCGGGAACACCGGGCTCGCACAGGGCGGCGGCAGGCCGCGAGGCATTCGGACGCCCACCGGCGTCAACACCGATCCGATGAAGCAGCCGGACGAGAAGCTGCGTGCGCTGAACATGCAGCCGACGACGCCGGGGCCGCGCGAGGCGGTGTACTGCACGAAGGTCGGCGCCCCGCACCCCGACGAGATGTACATCGTCAGCGGGCACATGGACGGCCACGGCTGGGGCGAGGCGGCCAACGACGACGGGTCCGGCACGGCGCTGGTGATGGAGGTCGCGCGCGCGCTGAGCGGCGCCGACGTGCGCACGGAACGCACGATCCGCTTCGTGCTGTGGAACAACGAGGAGACCGGCTCGCAGGCGGCGCGCGCCTACATCGCGCAGCGGCAGGCGCTTCAGGGCAAGGAGGATCCGGCCGGCTCCGGAAAATACGCCGAGCCGAAGTGGCTCGGCATGATTCAGCACGACATGATGCTCTTCGATCACGGGATGCCGAACGCGGACGGCACGATGCGCAAGGAGCAGCGCCCCGAGGCGGACGTGAACATCGAGTTCCAGGTCAACTCGAAGATGGCCGCCGAGAGCCAGAAGCTCGCGTGGATCTTCGAGGCCGCCAACGAGAAGTACGCGACCGATTATCCCGCGTCGGTCGGCAGCCACATGACCAACACCGACTCGGGGCCCTTCCAGGATCTGATTCCGTCGATCAGCCTGCGCGAGAACGAGCGCGGCACGCAGATCGGCAGCGGCTGGGATCCGCAGTGGCACCAGCCGACCGACGTGTACGCGACATACAACGACAAGGATTTCCGCCTCGGCCTCAACGCGGCGCAGACGACGCTCGCCGCGATCGCCGGGCTGACCGTCACAACTATCAAACCGTGAGGCGAAATCAATTTCACCGCCGCCATTCATCGATCAGGTTCGCCACGAGCCCCGTCCACCCGGTCTGATGCATCGCGCCGAGCCCGGCGCCGGTGTCGCCGTGGAAGTACTCCGGGAACTGCAGGTAGTCGCGCCAGTGCGGATCGTCCTGCAACTTCCGGACCTCGCCGAATATCCGGCGGCGGCCATCGGCGCCACGCGTGAAGAGGCCGATCAACCGCTCGGCGAGCTGCGCGGCCATCTCGCGCGGCGTCGGCGGGCGGTCGGGCGCGCCCGGCGTCCCGGGCGCGAGCGCTGACCACATCGCCGCATCGATCTTCACCAGCGCCTCGATCAGCAGGAAGTTCGTCGGCAGCCAGATCGGGCCGCGCCAGTTCGAGTTGCCGCCCTTGATCTTGTCGATCGCTTCGGCCGGCTCGTACGCGACCGACATGCCGCCGAACACGAACGGGTGCGCCTCGTGATATTTCGACAGGCTGCGGACGCCGGCTGCCGACAGGAACTCGCGCGGATCCCACACGCGCTCCAGCACGCGCGCGAGCTGGCGGGGATCGAGAACCGAGAGCACGTGGCGCGTCTTGCCGTCGGTCGACTCGGTGAAGCACGCCTCGCCGACCAGATCGGGACGATTGCGCACGAACCAGTGCACGCTCGTGAGAAACGTCGGCAGCGCGCGCTCCGCCGACTCCTCGATGACGTCCACGGCGTACAGCGGAATCAGGCCGACGACCGACCGCACGGCGAATTTCTGGAAGCTGCCGTCGGCGTAGCGCAGCACGTCGTAGAAGAACCCGTCCTCGTCGTCCCAGAGCTGGTAGTCGCGGCCGCCCATCCGCTTCATGGCGCCGCCGATGTAGACGAAATGCTCGAAGAACTTCAACGCCATCAACTCGTAGGTGCGGTTCTCGCGCGCGAGCTCGAGCGCGATGCGCATCATGCAGATCGCGAAGAACGCCATCCAGCCGGTCGCGTCCGACTGCTCGAGCGTCGCGCCGCCGCCGGGCCGCTCGCTGCGGTTGATCACGGTGATGTTGTCGAGGCCCAGGAAGCCGCCCTCGAAGACGTTGTTCCCCTCGCTGTCCACCTTGTTCACCCACCAGACGAAGTTCACGAGAAGCTTGAGGAAGCAGCGCTCGAGGAACGCGCGATCGGCCGCGCCCTCGCGCGCGCGGCGCATCTGGTAGACGCGCAGGCACGCCCACGCGTGCACCGGCGGATTCAAATCCGAGAACTCCCACTCGTAGGCGGGCAGCTGGCCGTTCGGGTGCTGAAACTGCTCGAAGAGGAGCGCCCAGAGATTCTCCTCCGCGAAGTCGGGATCGACCAGCGCGAGCGAGACGGCGTGAAACGCGAGATCCCACGCCGCGAACCACGGGTACTCCCAGCCGTCGGGCATCGACAGAATCCGCATCGAGTTCAGGTGGCGCCAGTGCGTGTTGCGGATGAACCGCCGGCCGGGCGGCGGCGGACTTGCGGGATCGTCGCCGTTCAGCCATTGATTCACGTCGAAGATGTAGATCTGCTTCGTCCACAGCATGCCGGCGAGCGCCTGCCGCTGGACGAGCCGCTCGTCGGCGCTCGCGCGCGGCGGATGAATGGCGGCGAAGAACTCGTCGGCGTCGGCCTTGCGCGCCGCGACGATCGCGTCGACCTCGTCCAGCGCGCCGTCGAGCGGACCCGGCGTCAGACGAAAGCGCCACACGCGCGAGGCGCCGGCAGCAATCGTGTCGCTGTAGTGGATGCACGCGCGCGTGCCCGCACGCCCGGGGTTCACCGCGCCGGATTCGCGCTCGACGATGCAGCGGTGAAATGCGTCTTTCGTGTAGCGAGAGGCGCTGCGCGCGCCGCCGCCGTACAACGCCGCCGCGTTCGTCTCGTTGTCGGTGAAGAGCGCCTCGCCGCCTGGCGGTCCGTACAACCGGCGCTCGCCGAGCTCGTACGCGAACGACAGGTTGGGAGGGCGCGCGGCGCGGGAATCGTCCGCGAGGAGCACGATCTCGCCGTCGTGTCCCGCGCGATCGAGCGCGATGGCCGGCTCCGCCGCGCGCTCGGGTGTCCATCCCCACGTATTGCGGAACCAGAGATGCGGCAAAAGATGCAGCGCCGCCGCATCGGGGCCCCGGTTGAAGGCTTCGATGCGGACGCTGATGTCGTCCGGATCGCCCTTCGCGTACTCGATGAAGATGTCGAAGTACCGATCGTCGTCGAAGACGCCGGTGTCGAGCAGCTCGAACTCCAGCCCCGTGCCGGCGCGGGCGGCGTTCTCGGCGACGAGCCGCTCGTAGGGAAACGCCGCCTGCGGATACTTGTAGAGCATCCGCATGTAGCTGTGCGTGGGCGTGTTGTCGAGATAGAAGTAGTACTCCTTGACGTCCTCGCCGTGGTTGCCCTCCCACGACGTCAGGCCGAAGTAGCGCTCCTTGAGAATCGGATCGCGGCCGTTCCAGAACGCCGGCGCGAACACGAGGAGCTGAAAGCGATCGCACACGCCGCCGATCGCATCCTCGCCCCAGCGGTACGCCTTGCGGCGCGCCATGTCGTGCGTGAGGAAACGCCACGCGTCGCCGTCCGCGCTGTAGTCCTCGCGCACGGTGCCCCACGCGCGATCGCCGACGTAGCATCCCCACCGGCGCCACGGCGCGATGCCGTGCGGCACGCGCTCGGCGAGACGGCGGTGTTCGGCAGTGGTGGGCGGGCCGATGACGGCTACCTTTTCGTCGACACGCGCCGCACCTCGCGGTCGAGCGCCGCCGGATCGATCGGCCGCGGCAGCTGCCCTACCGCCGCGCCGCCAGTGTTGAACGCGGCGGTCTCGCCGCTTGTCGAGCCGACGAGCAGCAGGTCGTAGCGCTCGCGCGTCAGCGCCGCATGGGCCTCGCTCCGGTTGGCCGCGGCGGCGACAGTGTGCCCCTGTTTCTCGAGGAGCGCCGCCGCGAGCCGCCGGTTGACGGTGTCCTCGTCGACGACGAGGATGCGCGTCGGAAGCGTCGGCCGCGCGGCGGGCGCCGTGAAATGAAACGTCGTGCCGCGATCCGGCTCGCTCTCGAGCCAGATGCGTCCGCCCATCATCGTGACGAGGCTGCTCGAGATGCTCAAGCCGAGCCCCGTGCCGCCGTAGCGGCGCGTCGTCGATCCGTCGGCCTGCGTGAACGGCTCGAACACCGCCTTCCGCCGATCGGGCGGGATCCCGATGCCGGTGTCGCGGACCGCGAAGTGCAGCACGACGTCCGCGTGCGACGCCTCTGCGTGCCGCTCGACGCGGACCGCGATCTCGCCGCGCTCGGTGAACTTGATCGCGTTGCCGACGAGGTTCGTGAGCACCTGCTGCAGGCGCGGCCAGTCGGCGACGAGGTCGTCGGGCACGTCGGCAGCGATCTCGGTCGTGAACCGTAGGCCTTTCTCGCCGGCCCTCACGGCGAGCGGCTTCACCGCGGCGGCGAGCTGCTCGCGCAGCTTGAACGCGACGGGATCGAACGACAGACGGCCCGCCTCGATCTTCGACAGGTCGAGGATGTCGTTGATGATGCCGAGCAGCGACGTCGCCGACGCGTGCACCATCGTGAGGTTCTCACGCTGCTCGGGCGTCAGCTCCGTGTCGAGCGTCAGGGTCGTCAGGCCGAGGATGCCGTTCATCGGCGTTCGGATCTCGTGGCTCATGTTCGCGAGGAACTCGCTCTTGATGCGGCTGGCCTCCTCGGCGTGGCGCCGTGCCTCGTCGAGCTCGCGCGACTGATCCTGGAGCTCGGCGACGAGATCGCGCGCGTACCGGATCGCGGCGACGATGCGGTTGCGCAACCGCTCGGCGCTCCGCGCCGTCATCGCGATATACAGGTTGCCGCCGTACAAGAGCAGGATCTTGAACGTCTCCGCCGTCCACGCGATCGGCCGGTGCTCGACGAGCGACAGCTCGACGAGGAGCGCCGCGTAGAGGCCGACCGACAGGTGCGCGAACGCGATCGCGCGCCCGAAATGCGTGTTCGTCTGATCGGCCGTCCGGATGAACAGGAGATAGAACAGCCAGCTCTTCTCGGCGCCCGTCAGGTAAATCGCGACGATGAACGCGACGACGTCGATCGAAAGAAAAACGGTGCCGAGGTTGATGCGGCGGACGCGGTCGAAGAAGAGATACAGGATCCCCCACGACGCGAGGCTGTAGCCGAACACGATCGCGCCGAGCAGCAGCGGATGCGCGTCGGGCTCCTCGGGCATCACGAGCCGCCGGACGACGACCAGCAGGGTCACGATCGCGAAGCCGAGCAGGCGCAGCCGCGGCACCTCGACGACGTTGAAGGCGTGCTCGCGGCGCTGCTTTTCGACCGGCGAGCTCTCGAGGTACAGCGTGGGAGGTGGGGCGGCCGGCGCCATTCCCGCCATTATCGTCGGTCGGCGCGGCGCAGCTCAGCCTCCGCGGGCGCGGCGCGCGTGATATGCTGAGTGCTCGGTCCGTCGAGCGCGAGACGCGCCGGCGCAAGAAAAGGCTCCTAGCGACCCTGCTCCGCCCCGCGGAGCACCACCATATGGTCGCGGCCGGGAGGTGCATGCATGGCAGACACTTACGGGGGCAGCCGCTAACTGCCCTCACTCAGTCGACCGCGGCCGGCGCAACCAGGCGCCGGCCGTTTTTTTTGGCCCGAGACCTGATGCCCGCGCTCATCGAAGCCATCGAGATCAAACGCAAGATGTTCTTCGAGTACGAGGACGCGCCGTACCACTGCCTCGACGTCGAGATCTCGAAGCCGACGGCGCGCGGCGGTCAGACGCTGGTGCGCCTCAAGATGCGGAATCTTCTGACGCGCGCGGTGTTCGATCGCACGTTCAAGGCCGCCGACAAGTTCAGGGAGCCGGATCTCGTCACCGTTCCCGCGACGTTTCTCTACGCCGACGCCGGCGGCCACCACTTCATGGACCAGGAGACGTTCGACACGCTGACGCTCGGGCCCGACGTGATGGGCGACGATCGGCTGCTGCTCGTCGACAATCTGCAGGTGCAGATCCAGAAGTACAACGGCAACCCGATCGGCGTGCAGTTCCCCCCGCACGTGGAGCTCGCCGTCGCGTACACGGAGCCGGGCGTCCGCGGCGATACGGCGAGCGGCGGCGTCACGAAGCTGGCGCGGCTCGAGACCGGCCTCGAGATCCGCGTGCCGCTCTTCATCAAAGAGGGCGAGCGGGTGAAGGTGCACACGGAGACGCGGGAGTTCGCGGGACGCGCATGAGAATCGAGACGATCCTCCTTGTCCTCGCGGGTCTGGCGTTGCACGCAGCTGACGCGCCGCGCATCACGCTGCAGCTGACCGATTTCGTCGCGATGCCGATCACCGGCACCATCGACGGCAAGGGACAGACCGACGGCATGATCGCGCGGATCAAATCGCTGCGCGAGGAGCCCGGCGGCAGCAGCCGGTTCTTCGTGAACGATCTGAACGGCCCGCTCTACATCCTCGACAAGGCGACGAAGAAGCTCACCGTCTACCTCGATTTCAACGGCCGCGACGGGCATAGCGGCATCTTTCACAAGCTGTCGTTCGATACGGGATACGCCGGCGGCCTCGTCAGCGTGCAGTTCGATCCCGACTACACGCGCAACGGCCGCTTCTACACGGTCCACATCGAGGATCCGTCGCTGCCCGGATCGAACGCGCCCGACAACACGAGCGTGCCGGGGCTGGGCGTGGCCGGCTACACGACGACCGCGCCGATTGCGCCGCCGGGGCCGACGCAGCGCGAAGGCGTGCTCATCGAGGACGTTCGAGGGCACGGCGCGCGAGATCCTGCGCGTCGCGCTGAACACGCGCATCCATCCCCTCGGCGCGCTCTCGTTCGATCCGACGGCGCGGAAAGGCGATCCCGACTGGCGCGTGCTCTATGTCGGCTGCGGGGACGGCGGCTCCGGCGAGTCGCGGCTCGCGATGCGCGCGAACCCGCAGCGTCTCGACACGCTCGTCGGCAAGATCCTGCGCATCGTCCCGGATCTGTCGGAGCAGGTCTCGACGAGCACCGTCAGCGAGAACGGCCGCTACCGGATCCCGAACGACAACCCCTTCGCCGCCGTGCGCGGCGCGCGGAAGGAGATCTGGGCGCTCGGCCTGCGCAATCCGCATCGGCTCACGTGGGCGATCGATCCTGCGAATCCCGCCAACAAGCGGCTCATTGCCAACTCGATCGGCCTCCACACATGGGAGACGGTGAACGTCGTCCACAAGGGCGCGAACTACGGCTACTCGCTGCGCGAGGGAACCGAGCTGCTGCGGCCGGACAACACGACGGCGCCGCTGCCGGAGGTCGATAAAATTCCGGTGCAGATCGGCGACGAACCGACCGAGGACGTGGTCACGCCGACCTATCCCGTCATCGAGTACGGCCATGTTCCCGGCGGAGGCGATGCCGTCGGCAGCGGTTTTCTCTACGAGGGACGGCGCATCCCGGCGCTCCGCGGGAAGTACGTCTTCACCGACATCTCGACCGGCCGCGTGCTGTACGCCGACTACAAGGAGATGCTCGCCGCCGACGACGGCAATCCGAAGACGCTGGCGGCGATCCACGAGATGAAGCTGCTGTGGAAGGATCCCGACGCCGGCGCGGCCGCCGCGCGGCAGCTCTTCGACTCGATGTTCCCGATCGCGAAGGCGACGTACCGCGCGCGCGGCGGCAAGACCGGCGTGCTGCCGGGACGCGCGCTCGTGTCGGGCGAAGGGCGCGCCGACGCGCACGTCGCCGTCGACGGCAGCGGCGAGCTGTTCATCTTCAGCAAGACCGACGGCATGCTGCGAAGGGTCGCGGAGGGATTCGTCAATTAGTTTTGCGGCGCGCCGAGCAGCAGGCGGTTCTTCATCGTGATCTCGCCGGGAATCGTCTGCGTCCAGATGCGGTAGCCCTGCCCGCGCAGCCGCAGCGCGCGGACCGTATCGATCGCGAGGTCCGCGTCGAGCCACCCGACGAGATCGCCATCGTCCGACGCGGCGTGATCGTGGCAGCATGGCAGCACTGCAACGCGGCAGCGCGCCGCGGCCGCGCGCTCCAGGATGCGATCGGTCAGCGCCCCGCACGCGTGGCTCGAGACGACGATGTCGTCTCGCCGAATCTCCACATCGTCGAGCGTCTCCTGCCGGAACGTGACGCGGTTCGCGAGGCGCGGCCACGCGCGCACGAGCGCGTCGTGGATCTTCACGCTCGACGGCGCGAGCGACGTGTCGACGACGAGCGCGTCTGGCGAGGTGTCGTCGAGGAGCAGCATCGCGTGCGCCAGCAGACCATGGCCCGCGCCGAGATCGACGACGCGTCCGCGGCGGAACAGCCGGCGCACGCGCCGCGCCATTTCCCAAGCTTCGTAGAGCTCCTTGCGCGGGAGGCAGCCCGCGCTGCAGACGGCGCGGGCCAGCCGATCGAAGAGCGTGTCGCCGGGAAAGCGCGCGAGATCGCGGGCGGTGAGACGTCCGCGTGATGAGCGCGAGAAGCGGTGCTCCGCGGACGTCGGCGTCGTCACCGCCGCATCTTACGAGAGAACCGGCTGACGCGAGCGCCCGGCCGCAACGGTCGTCGCCAGCAGCCCGACGATCAAGGGAAAGAGCGCGCCGGCCACGGACCCGGTCGCCGCGGTCAGGACCGTCGCGCCGATCATGATGATCACGAGCCCGGCGGCAGCCGCCGGCGTCAGCTCCGGACGGATCCGGGTAAGGCCGGGCAGGATCAATCCGATCGCGCCGAGCGTCTCGGCCACGCCAATCAATCGCAGAAACGCCCCGGGCAGCGCGATCGGACCCGCCATCGCCTCGATCGGCAGCACGAGCTTCATCACGCCGGCGAACAGGAACAGCGCCGCCAGCAGCCCTTGAATCGTCCACAGCACGGTATTGCGTCGCATCGTTGTGCCCTCCTGCCTGTTAGTCGAGCGGGAGGCGCGTCGATCGACACCCCAGTCCCGGCCGCCCGTTGCGTCCGCGCGGCCGAAGATGATGAGATTGGTTGCAGTGGCGGCGACCGAGTCAGTCCTGGAGACGGTGAATGCCGTCTACGTTTCCGAATCCCGGCGCGTTCTCGCGACGCTCATCCGGCTGCTCGGCGATTTCGATGCCGCCGAGGAGGCGCTGCACGACGCCTTCAGGGCGGCGCTCGAACAGTGGCCTCGCGACGGCGTTCCGTCGAACCCCCGGTCGTGGCTCGTGTCGGCCGGCCGGTTCAAGGCGATCGACGGCCTGAGGCGGCAGAAGCGGTTCGATCCGCTGGACGAGGCCGGCGCGGCGGCCGACATCGCCGTCGAGCCCGAGGTCTGGAGCGGCGATGAGAGCGTCGAAGACGATCGCCTTCGTCTGATTTTCACCTGCTGCCATCCCGCGCTGGCCGCCGACGCGCAGGTCGCACTGACCCTGCGCGAAGTCTGCGGGCTGCGCACCGAAGAGATCGCGAACGCCTTCCTCACCCCGGCTCCGACGCTCGCGCAGCGGATCGTGCGCGCGAAAGCGAAGATTCGCGACGCGAAGATTCCCTATCAGGTGCCGGCGCGGGAGGAACTGGCCGAGCGCCTCGACACGGTGCTGCGCGTCATCTATCTGGTGTTCAACGAGGGCTACGCCGCGTCGTCGGGATCCACCGTGACGCGTCGCGATTTGTCCGGCGAGGCGATCCGCCTCGGCCGCCTGCTCGTCGATCTGCTGCCCGAGCCGGAGGCGATGGGGCTTCTCGCGCTGATGCTGCTGCACGATTCGCGGCGCGCCGCACGCACGTCGGCCGACGGCGACGTCGTCCTCCTCGACGATCAGGACCGATCGCTCTGGGATCGCGAGCAGATTGGGGAAGGCTTGCGCCTCGTGCGGCAGGCGTTGTCCTCGCAGCGGTTCGGCGCCTACACGATTCAGGCGGCGATCGCCGCCGTGCACGCCGACGCGCGCGAGGCCTCGGCCACGGACTGGGGAGAGATCGTCGGGCTGTACGATGTCCTGCTGCGCCTCAACCCGTCGCCGGTCGTCGAGCTGAACCGCGCCGTCGCCGTCGCGATGCGCGACGGTCCGGAGGCCGGGCTGGCGCTCGTCGACGCCATCCTTGCGCGCGGGGATCTGGGCGACTATCGCCTGGCGCACGCGGCGCGCGCCGAGCTGTGCCGCCGGCTCGGGCGCACCAGCGACGCGCGCGCGTCGTTCGAGCGCGCGCTCACGCTCACGAGGCAGGAACCGGAGCGGCGCCTGCTCGAGCGGCGTCTCGCCGAGCTGTCGAAATAACGAGCCGCCGTTCGACTATCGGATGTGAACGGCTTCGGGGGAACCATGAAGTATCTGTGCCTCGTCTACCTCGAGAGCGGCAAGCTGCACGCGGTGGCCGACCGCGAGTGCCTGGCGTGCGGCGACGGCCTGCGCAAGAGCGGAATGCTCCTCGCCGCCGAGCCGCTCTATCCGGTCGAGACCGCGACGACCGTCCGCGTACGCAACGGCGCCGTCTCGGTCACCGACGGTCCCTTCGCCGAAACCAAGGAGCAGCTCGCCGGCTTCTACCTGATCGACGCGCGCGATCTCAACGAGGCGATCCAGGTCGCGGCCAAGATTCCGCCGGCGCGCGAAGGGAGCGTCGAGGTACGGCCGGTCAGGGAGTTGAACCCGTGAGCAGGACGTAGCTGTCGCCGCGGCGGAGGCCGGCGCTCGCGGCGAGCGTCAGCAGACCGCAGGCGACCATGACGAACGCCGGCGCCGTCGCGAGCCCGGTGGCGCGAATCAGGCTCGTCGCGACGAGCGGCGCGGTGCCGCTGAAAATCGTGAACGCGACGTTGAACACGAGCGCGACGCCGCTGAAGCGCACGCGCGTGGGGAAGAGATCGGTGAGCAGCACGGCGAACGTGCCGTTGACGAGGCCGGCGCACGCGCCGGCGAGCACCATCAGCAGCGTCGGATCGACGCTGCGCGCCGCGAGCGCGGCGTAGAACGGAAACGCGAGAACGATCAACGAGAGCGCGCCGGCGCGGAGCAGCCGGCGCGGCGCGATGCGATCGGCCAGACGGCCGACGCCGAGGATGCTGAGCGCGTGCACGACGACGCCGATTGTCTGCGACACGATGGCCTGGCGCGGGTTGTAGCCGAGCACGCCGGCCGCGTACGCCGACATATGCGCGAAGAACAGGCCGTTGAAGCCGGCGGTTGCCGCGAGCATGCCGACGCCGAGCGCCACCGGACGCAGATGCGTGCGCAGGACGTCGCGGAACGGCTGCCGCGACGCGAGCGCCTTCATGCGCGCGAACTCCGGCGATTCCTCGAGCGAGCGGCGGAGCGCGAAGCTCAC
>QHWK01000117.1 GCA_003223775.1 Acidobacteriota bacterium | reverse complement strand
GTCGCCGGCGAGACACGCCCAGAGATTGGCGACGTGGCGCGTCCACGAATAGTGGGCGGCGGCCGCCTGCCGGGCATTCCGTCCGAGGGCCTGCGCCATGTCCGGGTGCTGAACGAGCGCGGTCACGGCCTGGACGAACTCGCCGACATGGCCCGGCGCGCAGAGCACCGCGCGCTCTTCGCCGACCGCGGCCCCGCGGTGCGCGTCGGCGGGCGTCAGCGACGGCGACAGGACTTGTCCGATCTGCTCGAGATCGCTCGCGACGATGCCCCCGCCCAGGCTCATGTACTCGAAGACCTTGGTCGGCGACCCGAAGAACTTGCTGTCGACCATGTGGGCGCTGTGGGGCGAGACATAGATATCGCATGCACGCAGCAGCCGCGCGCCCTCCACTTGCGGCACGCGCCCCGCGTCGACGACGCGCTTGGACAGGCCGAAGGAGGTGACGGCGTTCTCGACGAGATGCTTGAAAACGCCGTCGCCGATCAGCAGGAACTTCGCGCGCGGATCGTCCTTGCAGATCTTCGGAATCGCCTCGCTCAGAACGTCGATGCCGTGCCAGCCGCCGAATGTGCCGGTGAAGCCGATCACCCGATCCGATGGGCCGAATCCGAGCTCCGATCGAATGGCCTCGCGCTCGTCGGGCGGCGCCGGCGCGTACGCGTCGAGATCCACGCCATTGGGATTGACGAGGATCTTGGCTGGATCGACGCCCCGCTGCACGAGCGTCTTGCGAATCTCGGCCGACACGACGCTGATCAACGTGGCCTGCTCGAAGGCGAGCGCTTCCGTTTCCAGGTACTCCGCTTCGTACACGTATCCGGCGTTCTCGAAGCTGCGCCGCATCGAGATCTCGGATCCGTTGTACTCGACGATGTACGGGATGCGGAGCTCGCGGCTGAGCTGCGCCGCGACCGAGTTGCCCAGGCACAGGCGCTCGTAGATGTACGCCGGCTTCAGCCGCTCCAGGTGCGGCCGCAGGTACGCCAGGTAGTGCGCGCTCGCCGACGCGATCGCGTCTTCGTTGTTGGCCGTGCTCGCGATCGGCATCACGACCTGCTCGATGCCGTAGTCGTCGATCAGCTTGAAGCGGTGCGCCATGAAGCAGACGAACGACTCGGTAACCGCCGCGAGCTCCTTCGCGACGTAGCAGGTGTGCCCGTAGCTGCCGCCCGACACGATCGGCGCCCAGAAATCGGTGCGCAGATAGACGCCGCAGCCGGGGATGCGATTGTGCGCATCGGGACGCGGGTCGAACGAGGGAAACGGCACCGGCTTGGCGGCGAGACGCGCCTTGCGCAGCGCCGCCAGGCGCTGCGCGTGCCGCACCATCGCAGGCGGTGCGCTCTGACGTTCCAGTGTTTGCGGCGCGCCCGGTTCCGGTCCGGGTGCCCGACCGGGTGCAGCCATGCGAATCATCTGCATCGCCCCGCGCGCGAACCAGGCCGGGATCTCGCGCGCCGGAACACCGCGCAGACCGACGCTGAGCCGCATCGGCACGCGAATCAGCGCCAGGACGCGCTCGACAATCTGCTGGTACAGATTGATCACCAGCCAGTGACGCCAGTGGCTCTCGAGCCGCTCCGGCGTGGCCACTTCGACGGCGCCCTCTTCCGGCCAGTGCAGCCAGACCCGCCGCCCCATCGCCAGACCGCGCTTCAACAGGCGGAGCTCCGATCGAGTCGGGCACCCGCCGCCCAACGCCACGACGAGGCCGAGATCGGCATCGCGCGCCATCGCGTCCACCGGATCGCCGGGCTCCAGAGGCGGCGGCGGCAGCGCGACGACGTGCCGGTCCGACGTATCGTCGAGGCGCTCCTCCTCGAGCGCGCCGTGTCCGCCGCCGCTCGCGTACACCACCCGCATCACGCTTCGTCTCCGCCGGACCGCCCGAACAGCAGATCTTCGACGTGCAACGCGACGGCGGTTGTCTCGAGCAGCTCGTCGACCGCGATCGGGCTGGCCGTTCCGTTCGCGATCGCGTCGCCGAACCGGCTCAACTCCTCGAAGTGCCCCTTGTCGATTTCGCTGCTCTGCCACAGCACCGATCCGTCGCTCGCCTTGGTCAGCTGCTTGAAATCCTCCACGACGTAGGTTTCGCCGTCGCAGAACACCTCGATACGCTCTTTGCCGAGACCGCTCTTCGGGCCGAGCGACGTGTACAGCAGGTGCGCCAGACTGCCATCGTCGTACGCGATCGTCGCGCTGAAGTTTTCGTTCCGCTGATACGGGACGCCGCGCGGATCGATCGATTGCGCCTCGATCGATCGCGCCGGCGCTCCCGTGAGGAACCGGAACACGTCGTACATGTGGCAGGCTTCGCCGATATTGCGGCCGCCGCCGTGCGGACCGTGCACCCAGTGATCGAGCGGCAGATAGCCGGCGTTCAGCCGGTACCCGACGACCAGCGGCGCCCGCCGCGCGCTGACGAGCTCTTTGACCCTCGCGAGCGCCGGCGAGAACCGCCGGTTGAATCCGACCATCAGCAGCGGCGCCGCGTCGAGCCGCGCGACCGCCGACGCCACGCGCTCGGCTTCGCTCCACGTGATCGCGAGCGGCTTCTCGACGAACACGTGCTTGCCCGCCTCGAGCGCCCGGACGGCCTGATCGGCGTGCTCGTGATGCCGCGTCGCGATGACGACGAGATCGATGCCCGGATCGCGAAGCACCTGATCGAAATCGGAGGTGAGGATCTCGACCTGGTTGTCGCGCGCGAAGTTGCCGGCGTGCGCGGCGTTTCGCGAGACGACGGCCCTGAGGAAGAACCGATCGCGCCGCTTCTTCATCTGCGGCACCAGCATCGACGTGCCAAACGCGCTGGCGCCGACCAGCGCGTACTTCAGCGGTCCGGCGGGCGTCTCGCGATGGCCGCGCACCACGACACGCGTCGAGTCAGCCGGCTCCGGGAGATCGCGCGAGTCGTCCGGGTAGCGAATCACCACGCCCAGCGGCAGCGGACCATCCGCGGCCGCCAGCTCGCGATACGCCGCCGGCGCTTCATCGATGGAGATGACGCGATCGACGAGCGCCTGCACGTCGAGGCGGCCCCGCGCGATCAGATCGAGGTACGACTGCAAGTTCCGGTTGAGCGTCCAGCGGACGTACGCAAACGGGTAGTCGCGCCCCTCGACCTCGTACGAGGCGTCGTACCGGCCGGGCCCATACGACGTGCTCATCAGCAGATCGATTTCCTTGCGGTAGAAGACCTCGCGCTCCACTTTCAGCCCGACGTCGCCGACGATGACGACCGTGCCTTTCGCGCGCGTCACGTCCATCGCGAGGTTCACGACGGCGCTCGACTTCGTGGCGGCAGTGATCAGAGTCCGGTCGGCGCCGCGACCTGCCGTCACGTCACGCACCAGCGACTTGAACGCGTCGGCGTCGGTTGCGCCCCACTCCATCCCTAGGCTGCGCGCGCGCTCGACGCGCGTGGGATCGAGGTCGAGACCGACCACGTCGCAGCCGGCCGCCCGCAAGAGCTGCGCGGTGATTTGACCGATCAGGCCGAGACCGAGGACCGCGACGCGCTCGCCCAGCTGCGGCGCGGCCCGGCGGACGCCCTGCATCGCGATCGCGCCGACCGTCGCGGACGCCGCGAGACTCGCGGGACATCCGGTTGGAATCCGACACACCAGGTTGCGCTTCACGGCGACGTAATCCGCGTGGTTGGCCTGCCCGGCGCCGGCGCACGCGACGAGATCGCCCACCGCGAGATCGGACACGCCGCCGCCTACGCCGACGACTTCTCCGGCGGCCGAGTACCCGACCGCCCAGCCCTGCGCGTCGAGCTCGCTGACCGGCAGGCCGCCGATGCTGTTGGGCGCCGTGCCGACGCCGACGCTCGACAGCGCGACGCGCGAGCGCCGCGGCGCGCCAGCGGTGGTGACAACGACGGTGACTTCGCGCGAGCCTTTCGGATCGAAAATCAGCGTGTCTTCGAAGGGGCCCGCCTCGTACGTGCGCGTGCCGATCCAGCTGGCTCCGCCTTCGTTCAGCAGCCCGATCGCGATCGTCCCTTCGTCCACGCGCCCCTCGACGCGCACGATCGGCACGTGATTGGCCGGCACCGGAATCGGCTGCGAGACGATTTGATATCCGGCGGGTGTGCCGTCGGTGACGAGGGTGATGGTGCCGCCGTCAATCGTCAGCGCGGCGTCGGAGCTCGCCTTCGTCCACGAGAGGCCGCCGACGGCGACCGACGGCGCGACAGACGGCGCCGGCCGCAGCCGCGCGAAGCGGCGCCGCGCGATCTTCGCGATGCGATCCATCGCCTTCCCCGGATCGCGGAGCGACGCGCGGAGGTAGTGCCGCGCGAGCCCGGCGTACTCGATGCCGCGCTCGATCGACGAGGTGTCGGGCGCGGACACGGCCGCCGACCGCAGCGGCGCGATCTCGGTGCCGACGCTGATGAGCGAATACCGAACGCGGACCAGGACCGATCCGGCGTCGATGACGGGACGCGGCACGCGCGCGATCACGGCGCCGCCGCTGTTCAAGAGTATCTGGCGCATAAGGGTGAGCTACGAAATTAAGAATTAAGGATTTGGAATTAAGGGCGCGTTTCAAAACGTGTAGGGCGAGGCTTTCAGCCTCGCCTGGCGACCCTGAAAGGGTCGCCCTACGTCTCAGTTTTGAAACGCGCGCTCAAGAATTCGTCGTCACGCTGTCACGACTGGTGTCGATGAATTCTCAATTCTTAATTCCCAATTCTTAATGGCACGGCGGCGACGCCTCAACATGCCGCCACGAGACTGCTGGCGGCCGCCGCGCGCTCGTCGCGCGAGAGACGCTCCGCGGCGAACAGAAACGATGCGGTGATCGGAATCGGTACAGTTCCTCTCAAGACGAGCACTGTGGCGGGGACCTTCACCCCGTAACTGGGCGAGACCCATCCATCTTCGAGCGACAGCGACAGCGCGTCGCCGGATGCGATCGGCATGAACCACACGACGCGGCCGTTGCAGACGAGGCGCACATCGTCGCGGTCGATCGCCGCCGTCACCGAAGGATCGAGGTGAAATCGCCAGACGAGATCGTGCCGTCCGCTGCCCCCGATCTCGTCTTCGATCAGCACGGCGGGATGCGCCTTGTCGGCGGCGATGAGGCGCGTGTGCGAGATCGGCGGCGACAGGCGCTCGTAGCCGCGGTGCGCGCCTCGAAAGCAGTCGGCGCGCGGGCCGGTCTGCAGCGACGCTCCCGCAGGCCTGGCATCGTAGTGAAGCTGCCACAACGCGTCGGGCTCGATGAAGCGGTTCAGCTCTTCGCCGTCGACCTGGACGGTGTTGTGGAAGGCGGTGCTGCGGAAGCGGTTCCTCCATTCGCGCGACGCGGTGTAGAGATACGCGCCGCAGTCGGTGACGACATTGAACCCGTTCAGAAACAGCTCGAAGCTGAGGATGTCGTTGTGGCCGTGGCCGCCGCGTCCGCCGAAGCCGACCTCGCCGCAGTCGACGAACAGGTGAGCGTCGCGGCTTCTCAGAATGTAGAAGCCGCCCTGCGGGAACGCCGCCGATGCCGGCGGCGCTCCGCCGTCCGCCACACGGCGAAAACGAGCGGGCGCTTCCGCGCCCAGCAGCCAGAATGTTTCTTCCCAGCAAACGCCCGCGGACGCCTTGAAGTCGGCGCGCTCGAACCCGATCGCCGCCGTCGAGAGCAGATAGCGATGGTCGTTGACCGGCTGCCCCCCCAGGATTTGAATCCGTCCATCGTCCGCGTCGCCGACGAGCGGTGCGCGGCCGTCGGGCTTCGTGTACGCCTGGACGAACTCGCACATGCGCTCGAGGCGATCCCAGCACGCCGCAGGGACCGATTCGCCCGATCGGCGCAGCAGCTCGTACGTCGTTATGAACGCCTCGGCCACCAGGCGGTGGTACGCCGTCGACACCTCGAAGTCGACGCCGTCGGCGGTCGTCTGCGTCAGGATCTCCTGCTCGACGATGGCGCGCCCGAGCTCGAGCCATCTGCCGGCCGCACGCGCGCGGCGGAAGAAACAGCCAAGAAAGACGAGGCCCACGCCGTCGCACAGATAGTGGTTGCCGTTGAGATCCGCCTTCTCGAGGTACTTGACGATGAACTCGCCGTGGACGTACAGGGCACGCAGAAAGCGACCGCGGAACCGCGGATCGCGGCAGGCCGCCGACTCGGCGAAGAAATAGAAGCCCCAGATCCAGCTGACCGCGCGGAGCGCGACATCCATGGCGCAGGCCCAGTTGACGCCGCGCGCAAGCGGGTTGGCGTCGATCCAGTCGCTCGTCTCGGCGACGAACTCGGCAGCGTACCGCTCGTCACCAGTCAGCCAATACGCCTGCCCCAATCGCGTGAAGTGCTGGCAGCGGCTCAGCTCCCACGGCACTTTGACGTCGGTGGGCCTGTCCAGCTCGTCGTACGCGATGTCCATGCAGTAGACGAGCGGCCATTCGCGGCCCGTCTTGAAGTCCGTGTGCCACGGGAGCCGTGCCCCGAGCGGACGCGGCCCGGAGCCCAGCAGATCGAACTCGTGGCGGAGCACGGCATCGGCCTGACGAACGATGCGCGTCGCCGCATCCGGATATTCGCCGCGGAAGGCCGCCACCGTCTGCGCCCGAGCGCGGGCGCAGATGAAAAACGGCTGCTCGGACAGAACGCGCCAGAGCGTGTCGACGTCGCGCGCGCCGAGCGACGCGAGCAGCGAGCGATCCGTCAGCAGGCGGGCGTAGGCGTACGACCAGGGGCGTCTCGATCGGCGCCGCGCGGAATCGAGCGCCCGCCACGCGAGATACCGCGGCGACCGGCGGAGCACGAGGCGCAGACGCGCGACGTTCACCGGCGGCCCACCAGCAGGCGGCGCAGCTTGCGCCGGATGGTCTGCCATCGCAGCCGATCCCGGACGAGATCGCGTGTGATCCCGAACGACAAGACGGTTTCGCTAACGACGTTGTCGACCGCCGCGACGGACACGATCAAGGCAAATCGCATCCACTCGATCATCGGGTCACTCGGCCAGACGCTGATACAGCGGCCGTCGCCGCCAGTCGGGCGGCAGATTCGCCTCGAGCAGCATGGAAAATTGCCGCGCATCGCGCGCGCGATAGACGCCGTCGATGCACCCCGGCGGGGCATCGACGACGTCGAGACGGCGGAAGCCGCCGTAGATCGGCATCAGGATGTGCGTCAATCCCGAGCCGGCCGGCTGGCGCGTCACCGGAAAGACGCGCCCATACGCACGGCGTGGCTCGTCGTACCGAAACGCGACGGCCGTGTGCTCGCCGCACGCAGCCGCGTTGACGTCGACGACGATGAAGTCGGCGGTTTCGGGATCGGTCTGAGGCGCGGCCCGGATGCCCTGGGGCCTGCGCCATGGATGTCGCGCTCCGCGCGGTCAGCTGGATCTGGGGCTTCTATTTCTTCGCCGAGTCGGCGGCCTGCCGCGATCCGGCGCGCGCCCAACGCGCGCAGCGCGGGAGCGTCCGTCATCGCCGTTTGCACCAGGAACAGCGCAGCGAACCAGGTGATGAACTCGAAGTGAAAGAAGTGGCGCTCGCTGAACTGAATCGCGGGAAGGCCGCCGAAATAGATCAGCACGAAGATGACGAACAGGCCGATGCGGCGATCGATCGCGGCCGCCACCAGCGCCGCCGCCAGGACGATCACGAGGCCGCTGCCGTGCCCCGCATTCCAATCGAGCGGTCTGTCGTCGGCGTACCACCCTTCGACCGGCAGGAACGGCAGCTCGACGATGCGCAGCACCGATCCGTACGCGCGAACGATAAGGTCTGCGGGGAACCGCTTGGCCACGTCCAGCAGGTACGCGCGCGTCGCGCCACCGTATGCGACCTCGCAGTACTCGATGTGTCCGATGCCCGGATGGGCGCGGGCGGCGTAGCTCGTCACGGTCGTATACGCCCACTCGTCCAGGTATTCGCGGCCGACCTCGTAGGGCGCCGACTCGACGCCGAGGGGCCGATCGAACTGACGCGCGAAGCCGAGAATCACGACGTGCCACTGGCACCCGGGCTTGGACGCCGCGAGCGTCGAGATCGCCGGCCAGGCGGCGAGCAGGAACGCCGCGACGCACACGGCCGCG
Source organism: Acidobacteriota bacterium (assembly GCA_003223775.1). Classification (GTDB taxonomy): domain Bacteria; phylum Acidobacteriota; class Vicinamibacteria; order Vicinamibacterales; family CAVVIG01; genus QHWK01. Next base: position 2,058 of record QHWK01000117.1, on the reverse strand, counting down.
GCCGCCGCCTTGATCTGGAGGTTCCTTAGCAGGCCGCCCGGCGCGAACAGCGCGAGGGTGACGAAGAACGACGGAATATAGGCCAGGAAGTCGGTTCGAAAGCCGTAGCCGATGCCGAGCGTCGCGCCGTACAGCGCGGCGATCGTCGGCGCCTTGGCGTAGTCGCGCAGGATCGGCAGGAATTTGAGATGGATTCGCGACGTCGACAGGCCCGCGGCGCCTATCGCCGCCAGCAGCGGTCCGACGCCGAGCCGGAAGATCAGGTACGCGGCCGCGATCGTCGTACCGAACATGGCGGCAAAGAGCGGGCCGAGCGCGCTCCAGGACACGCCCAGCAGCCGCCAGGCCCATCCGACCGTCAACATCAAGTACAGCCACGGTCCCTGCTGAAACACTTCCTCCGTTCCGAGCGCGGTCTGCGGCGTAATCGCGTCGCATGAGAAACGATCGACGCGCTGCTGGAGAAAGGCGACCATCTCGGGCACCTGCGGCCGCGCGACCACGAATCCCTTGCCGCACGCCACCATCACCGCCGGCTCGAAGTACAGCTGGTAGTAGAACGGCTGGCCGTTGACCGAGACGCGCGTCCAATACCGGAATCCCCAGACCGCCGTGCCCGCGAACAGCGCGGCGATGATCAGACCGTCGACGACCAGCGACAACGGGCGGCGGCCGACGATGACGCTCCAGGCGGGCATCGACAGGGCGGCTCAGCGCAGACGCTGATACAACGGCCGACTGCGCCAATCCGCCGGCAGCATCGTCGTCAACAACAACGGCGTTCGATCGAGTCCCTGCACCGCGGAGATCGCGGCCACGCAGCGCGCGTGGGCCTTCGCGACTTCCACGCCGCGGAACCGCGTCGCGTCATCGGGCCGATCGAACGTCGCGAAGAAGAGCATCGTCGGCGCACTGCCGGCCTGCGCGAGCGGGACGCTCAGCGTCTCGCTGAAATCGAGCTCGGGCAGCGTCGCTTCATAACGGATCGTCAGCGGCAGCGCGTCCACCGTGCATCCGCGATCGTCGAACTGCACGGCGACCACACGCGTGGCGACGCGGGGCGCGTCCGCGGGCAGCGCCGCGTTCCAACTCGCCGCAGCGAGCCGGACGCGATCAGGTTCCCGAGCGATTGGTTCTACCGCCAGTCTTTCGCGCGGCGCCCCCTCGTATCGCGCGAAGAGCGCGGCGGCCGATCGCTGCTGGTACTCGCGCGAGACGAAGACGGCCGCGGCGGTCGCGATCGTCACGACGCCGACAAAGAGCGCCGCGTGCTTCCAATGCGCCGCCGCCGCGCGCCGCGTGGCGGCCGGCTCTTCGAGGGTGGCCTGGAGGAGGAAGCCGAACGCCCACCAGGGAAGGAACTGCAGATAGAAAAAATGCCGCTCGTTGAATTGGATGGCCGATCCGCCGGCGAACGCTGCCAGCAGCACGACGATCAGCCACGCCGCGCGCGGGGCGGCCAGACCGGCACCGATCGTCGCAGCAATCAGGGCGGGGATCGCCAGAGGCGCGAGCCTCGACGAGACCGCTCCCCTCATCCAGAACATCGTCGCGAGCGTGCGGGATCGAAGCCACGCCGGCGTCTCGAGCGACGAGTCGAGGAAGTACCGCGCCGTCGTTCGGCACGCCGCCAGAGCGCGCGTCACGAAGTCGGCCGGCAACGTCCGCATCAGCTCGGCGAGATACGCCATCGACGCGCTCGCGTGCTCCGGGCTTGCCAGCTGGACGCCGTGCGTCTTCCCTTCGACGCGGACGGCGTAGCTGTTGACGATCGAGAACACGAAGGAATCGTTGTAGTGCGCGCCGTACTCGTAGAGCGACGGCTCGATGCGAAGCGCGGCGTCGAACGGCGCCGTCAGGCCGAGCAGCGCGACGGGACCGATGTTGTTGCCGCGCGAGTACACGCCGAGAATCGGCGCCGCGGCCGCCACGAACGCGGCGAGGAACGCGGCGATGGCCGCGGCTCGAACCGACAACGCCTCCGCCGGCGCGACGAAGGCGACGACAACGATGAACGGCAGGAGGGCGATCATCAGGTCGGTGCGAAAGCCGAGGCCG
>QHWK01000116.1 GCA_003223775.1 Acidobacteriota bacterium | reverse complement strand
GCCGCAGCGCGCCGCCCTGCGCGCGGTGGTCGTCGAGGAAGGACGCGAGCTCCTGTCGGCCGACGTGCGCGCGCGCCATCGGCTCGGCGGTCCGTCGACCGTGCAGGCGGCGCTCGCCGCGCTCACGCGCGAGGACCTCGTCGCCCGCGACGCCGATCGCTACGTCGTCGTCGACTCGCTCCTGCGGGAGTGGGTGGCGCGGCAGACGTTCTAACGCCTCGAATCAAAAGTCGTTCGCGTGTTCTCGTCGCCAGCCCATCCGTGCGAGGTGAGGTGGAACGTGCCTTGCTCAGATTCCGATTCGTGAAGCGCACGGTGCCGACGCTCGTCATTTTCCTTGCAATTTCGATGTTGGCCGCGTCCGCGCGCGCCCAGGTGGAAAGCCGCTTCGCGATCGGCGCCGAGCTGACGGTCGCAGCAACCGATCATGCTTCCAACCAGGATCGCGGCCACTCGAGCGCCTTCCCCGAGCTCCTCTGGCGATTCGGCGAGATCCAGCCGGGATGGGGGCCGCACTGGGGCCTCAACTGGTATTCGCTCGACATCGATCGCCCGATTGGCGGCACGGCCACCGATATCGGCGAGCTGAAGATCCGGCCGATCATGGCGGGCTACGGCTACACCTGGCTGCGCGATCGTCAGGCCATCTCGGCGAACCTGCTCGGCGGCTACGCGTTCGGATCGATGGAGCTGTCGTCGGCCGCGGGCGACGCGTACGCCGCGCGGACCGGCGCGCGCGCGACCGATGCGAGCGCGTCGAACACGTTCGTCTTCCGGCCCGAGATCGACTACTGGTACGACATCAACAAGCTGTTCGGCCTGAACATCAACGTCGGCTACATGGTGGCGCGCCCCGACATCACGATCACGACGGCCGCCGGCGTCGACAAGCGCACCGCGCGCGCGGACCAGTTCCAGCTGCGCGTCGGCCTCGTGTATTCGATTTTCTAGAGCACGCGTCGCAAGACTCGGACGTAGGGCGACCCTTTCAGGGTCGCCATGGCGAGGCTGAAAGCCTCGCCCTACACCACTAGTACGCTGCCAGCTTTCGGAGCGCCGCCGCGATCGTGTCCGCGTTCGGCAGGTTCGCGCCTTCGAGGATGTGCGAGAAGGGCGGGTGCGTGTCGGGGTACGCGACGCGCATCACGGGCGCGTCGAGCCTATCGAACTTCTCTTCCATGACGACGGCGGAGATCTCGGCGCCGATGCCGAGCGTCTTCACGTCCTCCTGGACGATCAGCAGCCGGTTCGTCTTGTCGAGCGAACGGAAGATCGCGTCCTTGTCGAAGGGCAGCAGCGTGCGCAGGTCGATCACCTCGACCTCGACGCCCTCCTTCGCGAGGCGGTCGGCCGCCTCGAGCGACGGCGTCATCATGGCGCCGTAGGCGACGAGCGTCACGTCGCTGCCCTCGCGCCGCGTCGCGGCGACGCCGATCGGCACGACCTCGTCGCCCTCCGGCACCGGTCCCTTCGCGCGGCGATACAGATACTTGTGCTCGAAGTAGACGACCGGGTTGTCGTCTCGAATCGCCGCCTTGAGCAGCCCCTTCGCGTCGAACGCCGTCGACGGCGCGACGACCTTCAATCCGGGGCGGTGGATGAACCAGGCTTCGGGATTCTGCGAGTGGTAGAGGCCGCCGCCGACGTTCCCGCCGCTCGGCGCGCGCACCACGATCGGCACCGTCGCGCGGCCGCCGTAGCGGAACCTGAGCGTCGCCGCCTGGTTGACGATCTGATCGAAGCCGCACGAGATGAAGTCGGCGAACTGCATCTCGGCGACGGGACGGTAGCCGCGCTGCGAGGCGCCGATGCTGATGCCGACGATCGCCGACTCCGAGATCGGCGTGTCCACGACGCGCAGGTCGCCGAACTCCTCGTGCAGGCCCTGCGTGACGCCGAACGCGCCGCCGTACGGCCCGACGTCTTCGCCGAGCACGAAGACCTTCGGATCGCGCCGCATCTCCTCGGCGAGCGCCTCGCGGATCGCTTCCAGGTACGACAGCTCTTTGCTCATACGACGGACGGGGGGAACCACGAAGAATTCCTTTGCGTGCCTTCGTGATTCCGTCTACGCATAGAGGTCGCTCACCGCATCTTCGGGCGACGGATCCGGCGCGCTCGACGCGAATTCGACGGCGTCCTCGATCGTCGCCTCCACCTTCGACTCGATCTCCTTCAGCTTCTGATCGTCGAGCACGTGCCGCGCGCGCAGGTAGGTGGTGAAGGTCGGGATCGGATCGCGGCTCTTCCACATCGCGAGCTCTTCGTCGGTGCGGTAGAACGCCTTGTCGTGCTCCGAGTGGCCGTGCCACCGGTAGGTCTTGCACTCGATCAGCGTGGGGCCGTCGCCGCCGCGCGCCCGCGCGAGCGCGCCCTGCGTCGCCTGGTACACGGCGAGGACATCGTTGCCGTTGATCGCGACGCCGTCGAACCCGTAGCCTTCCGCCCGTATCGCCACGTCGTCGATCGCCATCGTCTTCTCGAGCGGCACGGAGTAGGCGTACTGGTTGTTCTCGCAGATGAACACGATCGGCAGCTGCTGGACGCCGGCGAAGTTGAGCGCCTCGTGGAAGTCGCCGACGTTGCTCGCGCCCTCGCCGAAATAGGCGATGACGACGTTGTCGGACTTCTCCATCTTGAAGGTGTAGCCGAGGCCGGCGGCGACCGGCAGGTTCGCGCCGAGCATGCTCGTGTTGCCGAAGATCCCGAGCTCGTTCACGCCGCTGTGCAGCGCCGAGTCGCGCCCCTTCGACAGCCCGGTCGTCTTCGCGAACATCTGCGACATCATCGTCCGCGCGTCGACGCCTTTCATCAGCAAGGCGCCGAGATCGCGATGCAGCGGGCAGATGAAATCCTCGCGGCGCAGTCCGAAGCAGGTGCCGACGATGATCGCTTCCTGGCCGATGCCGGTGTAGACGCCGCTGCGCACCTTGCCCTGTTTCACCAGGATGCTGAGCCGCTCGTCGAACGCGCGAATGAGCTTCAGCCAGTAGAACATCTCGAGCAGCTGCTCGGAGGTCAGCTTGAACTTCGTGCGCTTGATCGGCGGCATGGGCGGACGGGAAGCTTACGTCAGGTGAGGGGCGTCAAGGACACAGAGGTTGACAGAGGACACAGAGAAGAACACAGAGGAAAGCGCCACAGTGGACGCGCCCGACAGGATAGCAGCTTTCGACGAGCGATCGGCCGTCCCTCTGTGTTTTCCTCTGTGCCCTCTGTAAACCTCTGTGTCCTTGTCAGCGACGGTTACTTCGTCAGAGCGAGCACTGCCCATGCAGTACCCGCGTCCGACATGAACCGCCCGGGGTCGGACTGCGGATCCCGGTTCTTGTTGAGCGACGCCGTGAACCAGAAGCCGCCCGCCTGATCCTGGTGCGCGTTGAGCCACGCCAGGCCGCGGTGCACCGACGCGTCGTCGCGCGGCACGCCGACGGCCTGCAGCACGAAGGACGCGAGCCCCGTGGCGTAGCCGTCGCTGGCCGTGTCGAGCGTGCTGCCGTCGATCCGCTTCCAGTCGGCGAACGACGGCAGGCTCCAGCCGCCGTCGGCGAGCTGCGCGCGCTTCAGCGCGTCAATCGTCGCGCGCTGCTGATCGCGCGTCAGGGTCTCGGGCAAAAGCGACGATGCCCACAAACCCATGGCGCGGTTGAACAGATGCTGCGCGTCGTGGCCTTTTTGCAGATACGCGCGCAAGAGCTTCAGCCGATCCTGGATGTCGGGCGTCGCCGCGTAGCCGCCCGGCGCCATGCCGACGGAGGCGGCCGCGACAGCGGCGCCGAAGTACGGCGATCGCTCCGCTTCCCACGGCTCGTAGTGGAAGTTGAGCCACGCCCACGCGCCGCTCAGATCGCCGGTCTTCAACTGCAGCGCCCACATGTTGTCGAACGCGCGACGGCCGTCGTCGCTCAGCGATCCTGCCGACGCGTCGCGGCTGGCGAGGACGAGCGCGTTCAGCACCGATTCGGTGCCGCGCGACTCGCTCGTCTTCGGCAGCCCGCGCGTCTGGTCGGGATAGAAGGGCTCGACCTCCTTCCACATCCGCACGCGCTTGACGACGTTGGCGACGAGCTTGGCCTCCGTCGCCGACGGCGCGGTCTCGCCGAGCGATCGGCGCAGCGCCGGCCGCGCGAGCGCGTACGGCGCGGCAGTGTGGCACGACACGCAGAACGTGTCGTGATCGCGCGCGGCGTTCGGCCACGTCGACCACCAGTCGCTCCGGCGGTCGAGGTAGCCGGCGGCGGCACGCGGATTCCATACGGGAGCGTCGGCTCCGCGAGCCGCGGCGGTCCACGCCACCGCCACGACCACGATGCCGCATGCTGCGGCGGCGATGTGTCTCTGCATGGCGTTAGTATCGTCTATGTCGGTCGAAATCTGGCCAGGTGAACCGTTTCCGCTCGGCGCCACGTGGGACGGCGAGGGGACGAATTTCTCGGTGTTCTCGGAGGTGGCGACCGCCGTCTTCCTGTGTCTGTTCGACGAGAACGGGCGCGAAGAGCGCGTGCGGCTGCCCGAGGTGACGGCCTTCTGCTGGCACGGCTACCTGCGGGGCCGCGGCCCCGGCCAAAGGTATGGCTTCCGCGTCGAGGGCCCGTGGGCGCCGGCCGACAGCAACCGCTGCAACCCGGCGAAGCTGCTGCTCGATCCCTACGCGCGCGCGTTGAGCGGGCCGATCACGTGGGGACCGGCCGTGCTGCCGTACGCCGCCGGGTCCGAGGACGGCACCGAGCGCAGCGACGAGGACAGCGCGCCGTTCGTGCCGCGATCGATCGTCGTCGACAGCGGGTTCGACTGGCGCGGCGACCGCGAGATCCACCGCCCGCTGCACGAGACGGTGATCTACGAGCTGCACGTGAAAGGCTTCACGAAACGCTGTCCCGACATCCCGGAGAACATCCGCGGCACGTACGGGGCGCTCGCGCACCCCGCGTCGATCAAGTACCTGACCGAGCTCGGCGTCACGGCGGTGGAGCTGCTGCCGGTGCACCAGTTCGTGCACGACGGGCGCCTCGTCGAGAAGGGACTCCGCAACTACTGGGGGTACAACTCGATCGGCTTCTTCGCGCCGCACGGCGAGTACGCATGCGGCGGCGACCGCGGCGCGCAGGTGAGCGAGTTCAAGGGCATGGTGAAGGCGTTGCACGCCGCCGGCCTCGAGGTGATTCTCGACGTCGTCTACAACCATACGGCGGAAGGCAATCACCTGGGGCCGATGCTGTCGCTCAAGGGCTTCGACAACGCGGCGTACTACCGCGCGAAGGAGGACGACCGCCGCTACTACATGGATTACACGGGCACCGGCAACAGCCTGAACATGCGGCACCCGCAGACGCTGCAGCTGGTGATGGACTCGCTGCGCTACTGGGCGACCGAGATGCACGTGGACGGATTCCGGTTCGACCTCGCCGCGACGCTCGCGCGCGAGCTGTACGACGTCGATCGCCTGTCGGCGTTCTTCGACATCATCCACCAGGATCCGATCCTCAATCGGCTGAAGCTGATCGCGGAGCCGTGGGACGTCGGCGTCGGCGGCTATCAGGTCGGCAACTTTCCGGTGCTGTGGTGCGAGTGGAACGGGAAGTACCGCGACGCGGTGCGCGACTACTGGCGAAGCCAGGAGGCCGCCCTCGGCGAATTCGGCTACCGCCTGACGGGCAGCTCGGACCTGTACCAGAACGACGGGCGCAAGCCGTACGCGAGCATCAACTTCATCACGGCGCACGACGGCTTCACGATCAACGATCTCGTCTCCTACAACGAGAAGCACAACGAGGCGAACGGCGAGGAGAACCGCGACGGCGAGAGCCACAACCGATCGTGGAACCTCGGCGCCGAGGGGCCGACCGACGATTCGGAGATCGTCGCGAAGCGGCGCCGGCAGCGCAAGAACCTGCTCGCGACGCTGCTCGTCTCGCAGGGGGTGCCGATGATCCTCGGCGGCGACGAGATCGGCCGCACGCAGGGCGGCAACAACAACGCGTACTGCCAGGACGACGAGATCTCCTGGTTCGACTGGGAGCACGCGGACCGCGAGCTGCTCGCCTTCACGCAGCACGCGATCGCCTTTCGCCGCGAGCACGCCGCCTTCCGCCGCCGCCGCTGGTTCAAAGGCCGCCCGATCCGCGGCAAGGGCGCGTCCGACGTCGCGTGGCTCAAGCCGGACGCGTCGGCGATGTCGGACACCGACTGGAACGAGGGGTTCGCGAAGAGCTTCGCGATGTTCCTGAGCGGCGACGGCCTCGCGCCCGACGAGCGCGGCCGCCGTGTCACCGACGCGAGCTTCCTGCTCCTCTTCAACGCGCACGTCGAGATGGTCGCGTTCACGCTGCCCGGCAAGCCGTACGGATCGCGGTGGCGGCCCGTGCTCGACACGACGTTCCCGAGCCCCGAAGCGCCGAGCGGCCCGCTGGACGCCGACACACAGCTCGAGCGCCCCGGGCTCTCGCTCATCGTCCTGCAGCGGGAATAAGAGCGCAAAATCTTGTAGGGCGAGGCTTTCAGCCTCGCCTGTGGCGACCCGGAATGGGTCGCGCTACATCGATTCCGCGACGCACGCTCAACGCGCGGCCAGCAGCAGACGCGCGGCGCAGAGCTCGTCGGCGTTGATCGTGTGTCCCATGCCCGGATAGATCCGGGCGTCGACCGTGGCGCCGAGCGCGCGGAACAGCTCCGCGCTCTCCTGCACGCGCGCCAGCGGAATGTGCGGATCGACGTCGCTGCACCCGAGGAACACGGGCGTTCCGAGCATCCCCTTCGGATGGATGCGCTGCGTGCCGGGCAGAGCGATCGCGGCTCCGCTGAATGCGACGATCGCCGCGTAGCGCTGCGCGTGGCGCGCGGCGAACTCGAGCGCGAGGCACGCGCCCTGCGAGAACCCGAGCAGCGCCACGCGTTCGCCGGGAATCTGCTGCGCGCGCAGATCGTCCACGATCGCCGCGAGCACGCCGAGCGCGGAATCGAGATACGGCTGGTTGTCCTCGATCGGCGCAAGGAACGAATACGGGTACCACGTCTGGCCGGCGGCCTCCGGCGCGAGGTACGCGACGTCGGTCGCGCGCACTTCGTCGGCAACCGACAGGATGTCCGCCGCCGACGCGCCGCGGCCGTGCACGCAGACGACGATCAGCCGCGCGGCGGCCGGCTCGACGCCGCGGTGACGAATCGGCTGCCCGCGGTGCGGATCGGTGGTCATAATAGCGGTCATTATGTCCGACGCCGCCCGCTGGCCCGCTCTGCCGCTCGACACCTGGCGCGACACCTACGCGACGCTGCATATGTGGACGCAGGTCGTCGGCAAAGTGTGCCTCGCGCTCACGCCGCGCACGAACCATTTCTGGAACATCGCCTTCCAGATCACGGCGCGCGGCCTCGCGACGCCGCCGATGATCGCCGGCGATCGCGCGCTGACGATCACCTTCGACTTCGTC